>NZ_CP060722.1 GCF_014397115.1 Vagococcus carniphilus | reverse complement strand
TTTAAGGTAGTCGCTACAGGGCAATTCTCATGTGTATTTTTCTCCATATCAATACTCCTAAATAAAAGTTATTGTTTTAATTATAACATCAAAAGCAACTCGGTATAATGTCTCATTATGTTAATCACACTTTAAATTGCTAAAAAATAGTTAACATAATGCCTATTAAAACAACTAGCACTGACCACGTGCTTAAAATGACTAACTTTGTGATTTGAAATTGGTCTAGTTAAAAATGTTAATTAGAACATTGATTTAATCACTTTTTCATTTTTAAATAGATTGTGATTTTTTTAAAAATAAATGTCACTAATTAGTTATTTAATTAAATGTTTTTTCTGATTCATTAGTAGATTTTTGAATGTTTACCAGGTCTCAACATAAACGACCATAAAATGAACCCTAACTTATATATAATTATCACACACCCTAATAATACGTTCAAGAGCTTATAAAATCATTCTCACTATCTGTATGATAGCGTAAAATATTTTGTGTAAATAGAAATTTTAGGTAGATAAAAAGAAAGTCCATTCTGTAAAATTAAAGTTACCACAACCGAAATTTTATAGGAGGACTTTCTCATGACTAATTTTACTACAGAAATTATGGAAACACTAATCAATAAAGGTGATTTGGATGACTTATTCCGTCGTCATCTAGAATTAGCTATCAATACACTGCTACAAGCTGAATTAACGGCTTTTCTTGATTATGAGAAATATGATCGCACTGGTTTTAATTCAGGTAATTCCCGAAATGGGAATTATTCTCGTTCATTTAAAACAGAGTATGGAGAATTAAATTTGGCAATTCCTAGAGATAGAAATGGAGAGTTTTCTCAACAAACGTTGCCTGCTTATAAAAGAAGTAACGACTCTTTAGAAACCACCATTATCCAATTATTTCAAAAAGGAATCACTATGTCTGAAATCTCTGAGTTGATTGAAAAAATGTATGGTCATTACTATACACCACAAACCATTTCCAATATCACTCAAATAGTATCTGAAGATGTTGTTGCTTTTAAAGAAAGGTCCTTAGAATCCCAATACTCAATCATTTTTATGGATGCTACTCACATTCCTTTAAAAAGACAAACTGTCTCAAAAGAAGCTGTATATATTGTCATAGGTATCCGACTGGATGGGACCAAAGAGGTTCTTGGGTTTAGTATTGCTCCAACTGAGTCTTCGTATGTTTGGAAAGAAATACTTCAAGACCTAAAAGACCGTGGTTTAGAAGAGGTTTTATTAGTCGTAACTGATGGTTTAAGCGGCATTGACGATAGTATCCATAGTATTTATCCAAATGCTCAATTTCAACAATGTTGTGTCCATATCTCTAGAAATATTGCTCATAAGGTTCGTGTTAGTGATCGACAAGAAGTCTGTAATGATTTTAAATTGGTTTATCAAGCAGCTTCAAAAGAAGAAGCTATGAATCAAATAAGTTTTATGATAGATAAATGGAAAAAGCAGTATCCACGAGTAGTTAAATTACTCATGAATCCTGCTATATTAACCTTTTATAATTTTCCTCCATCAATCAGAAGAACCATTTATTCAACTAACTTGATTGAAGGTTTTAACAAACAATTAAAGAAATATACAAAAAGAAAAGAACAATTCCCTAATGAAGAATCTCTAGAGAGATTCTTAGTTTCTCAATTCAACAACTATAATCAGAAATTTTTGTGTCGGATTCATAAAGGTTTTAAAGAAATACAAGATACATTAGAATCAATGTTTTAACTTAACCGACAGAATGGTTTTTTCCATTTACACATAATTCTTGACGCAACCAACGCTTTCTTTTTGACTTTAAATTATATATACAATAAAATGTTATTATAAACAGTTAGAAAGGAGTTCTGATATGTACCGTTATAAAAAAGTGTTAATTTTGATAAGTATATTATTATTAATTCCACTTTTATTTACTAATGTTATACAAAATCAATATTTGGCAAATTTTTCTTTTGAACTTATTAAAATGGAAAATTATCCTTTTGTGGGTTCTTATATTCCGTTTTATCTATTTTGGGGAAGTATTCTAGTAATCATATTCTTAATAATTTTATTCTTTTTTATTCTCTTATATCCTAGAAATAAAACAGAAATCTATTTTTCTAAATCTAAAGGCAGTCTTTCTATTAAGAAAAATGCTGTTGAACAATTTGTATCTACTATTTTGACTCAAGAGCCATGGTTAAAAAATTCAAAAGTGTCTGTCACAATGAAAAAAAATAGAATTAAAATTTTTATTTCAGGAAGTTGTTCTAATAATGAAACCAATTTACTTGATAAAATAAATGAATTATCTCTTCGAATAAAACAAGAATTATCAATCTTTCTTGGAATAACTGACTCCAAACAGGTATCAGTTGAAATAAAACAAGTTTCAAATAAAAAAGCTAATAACTCACGTGTTATTTAAGGAGGATAAGAAAATGGAAGATTTCATAAAAAAATATAGGTTTCCTATTTTGGGAGCTCTTATTGGCCTCGGTTTAGCTATATCATTTTTTAGTTTAGGTTTTTTTAAAACAATTATCCTTATTATTTTAACGTTACTAGGTGCTTGTATCGGTTACTACCTTCAAAAAAATAATTTTTTGAAGAAATAAAAAAATAACAATAAATAAATTGGAGGAATCAATCATGGAAAACAAAGGAACACAAGTAGAAGTAAAAAAATCAGAGTTAAAAGGTGAATTAACATTTGAAGACAAAGTTATTCAAAAAATCGTTGGTATTTCATTGGAAACTATTCCTGGTCTGTTAACAATTAATGGTGGATTTTTTTCAAATTTAGCAGATAAGATTGTTAATAATAATGATGTAACTTCAGGAATTGATGTTGAAGTAGGAAAAAAAGAAGTTGCTGTTGATTTAGATATCGTTGCAGAATATGGCGTAGATATTTCAAAAATATACGAAGACATCAAACGAGTGATTGAAAAAGAAGTAAAGCATATGACGAGTCTAGAAGTTATAGAAGTAAATGTTAATGTCGTAGATATTAAAACAAAAGAACAATACGAAGAAGACAGTGTTACTGTTCAGGACAAGTTGAGTGGCGCTACAAGTGAAGTTTCAGACATCGTTTCTGATCAAACTGACAAAGTCAAAAAAGTGTCTTCTAAAGGAGCAACTAAAGTAAAAGAAGCAACTGAGCCCAGAGTAGAATAATAATATTTTTAGATGAGGAGTGATATATATGGGTTTCATTTGGTCATTAATAATAGGTGGAGTTATCGGAGCTATAGCGGGTGCTATAACAAGTAAAGGAAAATCTATGGGATGGATTGCTAATATTATTGCTGGTTTAATTGGTTCTTCAATTGGCCAATCTTTATTTGGTTCATTTGGACCATCTTTAGCTGGAATGGCACTTATTCCATCCATCCTTGGAGCAGTTATTGTTGTGGCTGTCGTGTCATTATTTACTGGTAAAAAAAGCTAACAAAATAAATATAGAGAAGGAGAATTTTTATGACAGATAAAGGATATACGGACAAAATAAAAGGTAAAACAAAAGAGACTGTCGGTGATTTACGTGGTGATGATAAACAAAAAGCTGAAGGTATCTTAGATCAAGCTATTGGTAAAACAAAAGAAGTGACTTCAGATATTAAAGAAAAAGCCGAAGATTTTATTGACGAAACAAAAGATAAATTAAATAAATAATAAATCTAATTAAAATATCCCACAATTTTTATACTACATAAATAAAAAATGTTCTCTTAAGTAAAATTTAGCTTAAGAGGACATTTTTTTGTATACACATAAGCATATATCTTAATTATTCTTATATTTTTCTCTCTCTCATTAGCATAAAATATATCAAATTATTTGATGGTGAGAATACAGAATATATGGATTATATAGTTTTTTTATACTGTATTGAGAAATCTTCAAAATTACTCAATTAGTAGATGCTTTTTTAATAATTTCATTTGTCAAATTAAGCTAGACAAAATATCGATAGCGTAAAATATTTTGTGTAAATAGAAATTTTAGGTAGATAAAAAGAAAGTCCATTCTGTAAAATTAAAGTTACCACAACCGAAATTTTATAGGAGGACTTTCTCATGACTAATTTTACTACAGAAATTATGGAAACACTAATCAATAAAGGTGATTTGGATGACTTATTCCGTCGTCATCTAGAATTAGCTATCAATACACTGCTACAAGCTGAATTAACGGCTTTTCTTGATTATGAGAAATATGATCGCACTGGTTTTAATTCAGGTAATTCCCGAAATGGGAATTATTCTCGTTCATTTAAAACAGAGTATGGAGAATTAAATTTGGCAATTCCTAGAGATAGAAATGGAGAGTTTTCTCAACAAACGTTGCCTGCTTATAAAAGAAGTAACGACTCTTTAGAAACCACCATTATCCAATTATTTCAAAAAGGAATCACTATGTCTGAAATCTCTGAGTTGATTGAAAAAATGTATGGTCATTACTATACACCACAAACCATTTCCAATATCACTCAAATAGTATCTGAAGATGTTGTTGCTTTTAAAGAAAGGTCCTTAGAATCCCAATACTCAATCATTTTTATGGATGCTACTCACATTCCTTTAAAAAGACAAACTGTCTCAAAAGAAGCTGTATATATTGTCATAGGTATCCGACTGGATGGGACCAAAGAGGTTCTTGGGTTTAGTATTGCTCCAACTGAGTCTTCGTATGTTTGGAAAGAAATACTTCAAGACCTAAAAGACCGTGGTTTAGAAGAGGTTTTATTAGTCGTAACTGATGGTTTAAGCGGCATTGACGATAGTATCCATAGTATTTATCCAAATGCTCAATTTCAACAATGTTGTGTCCATATCTCTAGAAATATTGCTCATAAGGTTCGTGTTAGTGATCGACAAGAAGTCTGTAATGATTTTAAATTGGTTTATCAAGCAGCTTCAAAAGAAGAAGCTATGAATCAAATAAGTTTTATGATAGATAAATGGAAAAAGCAGTATCCACGAGTAGTTAAATTACTCATGAATCCTGCTATATTAACCTTTTATAATTTTCCTCCATCAATCAGAAGAACCATTTATTCAACTAACTTGATTGAAGGTTTTAACAAACAATTAAAGAAATATACAAAAAGAAAAGAACAATTCCCTAATGAAGAATCTCTAGAGAGATTCTTAGTTTCTCAATTCAACAACTATAATCAGAAATTTTTGTGTCGGATTCATAAAGGTTTTAAAGAAATACAAGATACATTAGAATCAATGTTTTAACTTAACCGACAGAATGGTTTTTTCCATTTACACATAATTCTTGACGCAACCAAAATATCATTTTCAACATAACTCAAAAATACTTCCAATGGCGTTTTGTTGTTTAATGATTTTCTAGGTATATTGTTTCTTTTTGGCGTAATAGCTTGAATAAAAGTTTCATCAACTTCTTTGAAATCATTCTTTTATGTAAACCATCTTTATGTAATAAACCATTTGAATTTTCATATAATGCTCGTTGTGAAGGTGTTCCAGGATCAGCAAAATAGATATCAATATCATTTGAGTTACTGATGGATTTCCAATTAGAGAACTCTTTACCACAATCAAATGTAATAGATTTAAACAGATGATTAGGAATTGATTTCAACCAGCTATTTAAGCGCGTTTCAATATCAATCGCGTGTCTACCTTTAGGTTTTAATGTAATAATCACTTTTGATAATCGTTCAACAAGTGTAATAACAGCACTTTTATGATGTTTTCCAACAATAGTGTCACCTTCAAGGTGGCCAAATTCTTGATTGAATTTAGAATAATCATTTCCTCTGTCACGAAGTGATCGACGAAAAGATTGTTTTCCCCGAGTTTCTTTGTGTCCGTTGGCTTTACGTTTTCCTTTCATAGGTAGGTGAGTCACTTCAAATACGCCTTGTTTAAACATACGATAAAGTGTACGCATAGAACAAGAAATAGAAAACTCTGCACGGCCAACAATCACATCAGGTGTCCAACCTTGAACAACCCTCTTTTGAATATATTCTGTTTGTTCATCTGATAAGACAATAGGACGTCTGCCACAGCGAGTTTTATTCTTCTTGTATTGATTGAAATAATCTAGAGCATTGTGCCCTGTTTTGAAAAATTGGTAAACTTTATGAATCGTTTGTCTAGATCTATTCAATAGTACTGCGGTTTTGGCTACAGATTGATGATTATTATAATACGCCTCTATCATTGCAAGTTCATTTGATGTAAGATGGGTATAGGTCATTTGTCTTCACTCCTTATAATTCTTTTGCGGGAACTATCTTGAGTGTAGCACAAATGACTTTTTTATTTGTCTCGCTTAATTTTACAATCGACGTTCTTGTCTCTACGAAAAGCTGTTTAAGATTTGATACTAACACCATTCAGAGTTTACTACCGATAAAAAACAGCAAATTCTTGATCTTACTCAACGTGTTTCATTATTTTTAGAACAACATCAGTTAAAATAGATGGAGATATTTGGGAGTTACTGTGGCAAAATGAAGTATTTACAACGGAAAAGGAGTTACAAGTTTTTGAAGTGATGATACCGATAAAACCTGTATACAAAAATACCTGTTAAAAGCTTGAATTGTTGATTTACCAACAATTCAAGCTTTTTTAATTTAATCTGCAGCTGAAAGCATACCTGTTGCTATTGTTTTCTCGTTGCATGTCGGTTAGTCTACACCATACTCTTTTAATAGGGCATCTGCTAGTTTGTTTACGTTTGAATAGATTTCTAACTCTACAATACTGTCGTTAAATTCCATTTGAATAGATGAATTGAAAATCGAATAAAATTCTGTTATTCGTTTAAATGTACCCGTTTCAACAATTACTTTTGATCCGTCGACAAAGACATGTCCACAGTTATTTTTAAAATACATAACCTTCCCCTCCTTCCCTTTTAAGAGTAAATACGAAAAAATTGGTCAAAAGAAGACAAGGGAAAGCATTTCGTTGTCAAAACCATGTCCGATTGTCATTGTTGTGTGTTCTTTTCATTTAACCGTCCATTTTGTACGTATCTACCGCTTGCTGAAAGTGGTTATAGCATAGCCAGTCGAAAAAACAAGGATATATGAACTCTCTACGTTCGTCCTTGTTTTTTCTTTGTGTCTAAGCTAAGGGATAACCACAGCAAACGACCGAAACGCACTGAAAAAATGGCAAATAAAAAGAAAGGAGAAAAACACTGCCACTCGATCCTTGACAACAAAACAAATAACAAAAGAATCCAGCTTCACTTCTCTCAACCTCTAAAAAAATGTGTTGGGAAAAAAAGCCTAAAAGAAAGAAGGAGAAAACAATGTCAGTTAGTTATGAAAAAGTAGTAGAAATTGTCCGTCTCAAACAAGTTGTCTGTGATTCCACCTTAGAAATACAAAAAATTACGTCCAGCTTTGGCATTGCCCAATGGCTAATGGATGAGATTGGAAATGAAACGCAAGAAGTTTTGATGTTGCTATGTTTGAATACAAAAAACAAAGTAAACAGTTTATCTGTCGTGCACCGAGGTACGATAAACCAATCGATTGCTCACCCAAGAGATATTTTCCAACGAGCAATTCTTAGCAACGCGACTCGCATTTGTATCGCGCATAATCACCCAAGCGGAAATCCGCAACCAAGTGAAGCAGATAAATTATTTACAGAACGCATCAAAGAAGCTGGCAACCTATTAGGAATTTTCCTACTCGACCACCTCGTTGTTACGAGCAATCGTTACTATAGTTTTCGAGAGAATGGCGGATTGTAGAAGGAAGCAAAGCACAGGCTCAAAAAGAGCCTGTGGCTTTGATGAAAGGAGAAAACACGATGAAATACCCCAAACTATTGCAACGGTTAGAAACATTAGAAATGGTTACTTATTTTCATGATGACAATGCTGAAGATATGTACAGAAATATCATGCAGATTGTAGCCACTGCAAAACCACAAACCAAAGAACAAGAACACCAAATTATTTATGACACGTTGTACTTATTAGAAACTATGCATTACGAACCCCTACTAGATGAGCCTTTAAGCGAGTTTAAAGTAGAAGAACGTGAGCCAAACAACTAAACTGTAAAGAAAGAGCGTTTGACAAAAGTTTGGGTTCTGTTGCAAAGTTTTAAATCTACTATCAAATAAGGTAGAATAATAGAAAAAGATAGCAGGAGGAATGACGATGAATCATTTTAAAGAAAAGCAATTTCAGCAGGATGTGATTATTGTAGCCGTGGGCTACTATCTTCGTTATAACCTTAGCTATCGTGAAGTTCAAGAAATCTTATATGATCGTGGCATTAACGTTTCTCATACGACGATTTATCGTTGGGTGCAAGAATATGGCAAACTACTCTATCAAATTTGGAAAAAGAAAAATAAAAAATCCTTTTATTCATGGAAAATGGATGAAACGTACATCAAAATTAAAGGAAAATGGCATTATTTGTATCGAGCCATCGATGCAGATGGTTTAACCTTGGATATTTGGTTACGTAAAAAACGGGACACACAAGCAGCCTATGCTTTTCTTAAGCGGTTAGTGAAGCAGTTTGACGAACCGAAGGTTGTAGTCACAGATAAAGCCCCCTCTATTACAAGTGCCTTTAAGAAACTAAAAGAATACGGCTTTTATCAAGGGACAGAACATCGTACCATTAAATACCTGAATAATTTGATTGAACAAGACCATCGTCCAGTAAAGAGACGCAATAAATTCTATCGAAGTTTACGCACTGCCTCTACCACGATTAAATGCATGGGAGCCATTCGAGGATTATATAAGAAAACCCGAAAAGAAGGCACTCTCTTCGGGTTTTCGGTCTGTACTGAAATCAAGGTATTATTGGGAATCTCAGCTTAAATCATAGATACCGTAAGGGATTTTATTCTTTATTTAAAACTTTGCAACAGAACCGACTGTTCCCTATCGACTTAGATTTTACTTTGTATTTCTGACCTAAGAATGATCGATCGATGCCCCAGCTGTGTGCATACAGTTGAGTACCTAAGACGCCAAAATTTTGCTTCAGCTGATAATAATTTGCGTGTGCCAGATCATGCATAGTAAATATGCCCATTCGGTTCAGTCTGATTTCTGTCCGACGTCCTATCCCCCAAACGTCTGTAATGTTTTCTACAGACCAAAGCTTTTGCTGAACGTCTTCATAGCGCCATTCTGCTTTCATATCTGCATTTTTTTGCTTTCGAGATCCAGAGCAAACTTGGCCAAAAGAGGGTTGTCACCTATTCCGACTGTTGTATAGATTCCGGTACGCTTATAAACGTCAATTTGGATCATTCTAGCCAACTCATTTGCGTCTTTAGCACCAAATAATCGCAATGAGTCTGTGACGTCTAAAAAGCTCTCGTCGATACTATAGACAGCATGATTTTGTTCGTCTGCGTACTCTTTGTAGATATTGTTGATTTCCATGTTTTTGCGCATATACAAAGACATTCGCGGTGGAGCAATTATTAGATCCTCCGGATAAGGAAACGGTAAATCCCTTGCCCTGCTTACGTTTGAAATTCCGTATGCTTTTTTTGCAGCTGGAGTTGCAGCCAGGATTAAACCACTCCCCCTTAAGAGCGGATCGTCTGATGGATAGGACATGACAACTAGCTTTGCTTGTAATGGATTGAGTCCACGCTCAACACATTCAACCGAGCCATAAAAACTTTTGCAGTCGATACAAAGAATATCGCGTGAGGGTTCCTTCGAATAGTCGAAGGTAGGATTCACACCAAACTGCATGACCATAATAAATCCCCTTTTCAAAATAACGATACGTTTTATATACATATTAGAACACGTGTTCGCTTTTGGTGTCAAGAGAACTACTCGGTCTTTTTATTTATAGTATTATTAAATTATAGGGTTTTCAGTAAAAATGTAGTTATAAAGCACAGCACGTAGATAGTAATATATAAAGTAATATAATATATTACTTTATGAAAGGTGATTGTATAAGCGCTTATAGTATGAATATTATTTGTAATATAGATAGTAATATTTAAAGTAATATAAATAGTAATATTATGGTAATACACATAGTAATATATATCGTAATATTGTGGTAATACAAATAGTGATATAAAAATTTCGCCCTATAAAAAAAGAAATAGCGATAAGCTACTTCTTTTCATAATTATCGAAGTTAAGTGGATACTTACTATAGCTGTTTAGATGTTTTTGAACTTCTTCTTCAGTGGCAAGTCCCAGCTGTAATAAATGTTGCCAAATTGCATTGTCCATAAAATCTGAAATAAATCCCTTAGTCCCAGGAATTTTTTTAGAATGTCTTTGGTCTTTGTACACTAAACTTTCAACTCGCTGTATAGTTTCTTTTTTATATTTAAATGTACGTGCAACTAGTTCAGAACTTGTAGATTTCGAAGTTTTGCTTAAGCCAAATCTGTTTGCTTCATTAAAGTTTTCGGTAATTGTTTCTTTATCTGAGGGAAAACTATTGCTAACAGTTACCTCAGTCTCAGGTATGCTATCGATAGTGTCATTAGGTGTTTCTAGTTCTTCCAGCTCCTCATCGAATACAGACTCAAAATCTCCTGTTGGTTTTTTTCTGTTTATTCTTGGCATTATTCTTCACCGTCACTTTCAACATATAACTTATGAGGAATTTCTAGTTCTTTACCATTTTTAGAAAGTAAACCTAACTTGTTCATTTCGATAATCAGCTTATAAAAATGCTGAGCAAATTTGTTTTCAGGTGAACTCATTGTTATCGGCATTCCGTTTCGAACTAATTTATCAGCAAAGGTAATTGATCTTGGGAGTTCAGAATCAAAATAATGATAATTGTTTCTATTAGTATATTTCATCATTGCGTTAATCATTTTTGCATGTAGATTTGTATTATAGACTTTGTTGGCAAGTACGCCTCCAATGCGTAAATTTGGATTGTATTTTTCTTTCAATGTGTTCACACGAGATATTAAGTGTGTAACTCCATCAACCCCATTTAAATCAGGTTCATAAGGGACGATAACTACGTCTGCAATTGAAAGAACAGATGAGGTAACTTGTTTTAACTCTGGTGGTGTATCGAAAATGATGTAATCGTATTTATCACTCACATTATCAAATTTACCATCAAGAGCATTAAAATAGTTCGCGCTGGGATCAATAATATTATTCATTTTTTTCTTTAATCCTGAAACAGTCATGATTTCAGTTAAGTTATCCTTAAATTTTTTAAGTAAAGATACAAACCATTCTAATATGGTATCACGAAATTGTTCCATTTTATCAAACTCTAAATAGTTGTTATCAGAATTCGCAGGAAGAACGTCTATATGATCGTCATATGTTTGAACAATAGTTTCTTCAACTGTTGCATTATCCATGAAGACATCATAAATCGTATTTTGATCCTTAGCTACTTTCACACGAAAAGACTTTGTACTATTTCCTTGAGCGTCAGTATCAACGACAAGAATTTTTGCTTCAGGAAAACTCCTACGGATAGCTCCTGCGAGATTGATTGTAATAAGAGTTTTACCAACACCACCCTTGTTTGCTGCAACAGTCAAAACTACTGCCATTTTTCAATTCCTCCCTAAATAATATAATAGTAATATTTTTGGTAATAGATAAGTAATATAGATAATAATATATAAAGTAATATTTTGTTAATCGTAACAATACGAGAAAGTAATATACTATATTACTTTCTCATATTAGCATAATACGTTGTCGAAATCAACAATAAATCAAAAAATAAAACAGCAGATTTTATATTATGTTACTATTGATAATAGTAACATAATAGTAAGGTAATATATTATATTACTATTATGTTACCTTTTAAACACTGATAGATAGGGGATTTGAAGAATTATATTAAAAAAAGGATTGTATATAAATTTTTTTGATGGTAATATTATAAACGAGGATGTTGCTATAATTAACAACGAAGAGGTAAGATTTCATGAAAAAAAACTCTAAAGAGTTTAGAAACGAATATGACAGATTCGTTCTTAAGTTTTTGATTGATAATTATTATATAAGCCGAATTGATCTATCTAAAGCTATTGGATTAGCTCCTAGTTATGTGCGAGAATTTTATAATGGATCTCGTAGCTTTGGAAATGAGGCATTAGAAAAACTAGAATCAACAATTTTTAACTTATATAAACCTTTGCTAGAGAATCATTCATTTGAATTAAATCAAGTACAGGAAATGATAGAATCAATTGATTCTGAAGAGGAACTTGAGTTGTTCAGACATAAGGGAGCTAACGTATTAGACATTTAGATAATTTCTACTTGATTTGGTAAATTATATTTACAACTTTCAACAGATTCGGTAAGATAAAAAAAATATATAAAAAAGAGACGGATAAACAAGTGAATTTGGCCTCACTTTTTTATCTGAATCACATACAAAACTATGTGTTCTCGCTCGTCTCAGGGATTATGTAAGCGGCTGGGAACCACTTATGTAATTGGATAATCTGTTCAGACTGCAATCTGAACTTGTAGACTTATCTTACCATTTTTAGACGAGTAACTCAATATATACACGCTTATTTTGTCATTCATTTAAGACTTCTAAGCTATTGGGAGAACACAAATCTTTAAGATTATTTGTGTTCTCTTTTAGTTTGGGAAGGAATAACAGTCATGGCAGCTTCTTTGGATGTCGTATATTCGACGGTATTACAAAATGGTATCCGTAAATTCAAATATAAAAACAGCCACCTAAAACCGGTCTCTTTTAGTGATCAGTCGGGGAAGGGGGCTATTTTTGCGTACCGTTCAAAGGAACACATGATCGAGGGGATTGGACTAGTGATCACTTCAGAAGAAGGGGTGATCGAAAACAATAATCGATTCACTCATTGGACACCAAATGTATTTCGCTATGGAACGTATGCTGATGAAGCCAGAATGTTTACAAAAGGCCATTCTGAGGACAATTTACGTCAAATCAATACATTCTTTGTTGATTTTGACACATTGGATCCAAACTTTGACTATGGAGAAATTATCTTGGCCAGTCACGAGATCGGCTTTATGCCGACAATGATTCTACGTACACCGCATGGATTTCAAGCTTTCTATGTACTAGACAAGCCTGCATACGTGACGAAGAAATCAAATTTTAAAGTGATCAATGTGGCCAAAATGATCTCAAAAAATCTAAGAAACAAATTTTCAAATGATTATCGGTTTCCAGTTGATGTAAATGCCAATCATTTTGGGATCACAAGGATGCCTTCTGAAGAGAATGTTTTATTCTTTGAACCACAGTATTGTTATAGTTTCGAAGAATGGATCGACTGGTCAATGAGAGAAGATGCGGACAAAAAAGCGGAGATCAAGAACGTTTTTGTATTACCATCTACTCAAGAATTTCGTCAAGTCGATGAACCCTGGTTCCAGCTGTTGCTAAAAAGTCAAAAAATACAAGGTGAAAAGGGCGTATACGGTCGAAATAATGTCATATTCACCTTGTCTTTGGCATACTTTTCGTCAGGATACGAAGTAGAAGCATGTGAATTGACGATGTTAGAATTCAATGACCGCTTGGCTAACCCTTTATCTGATCGAGAATTAACCAGAATCATTCGTTCCGCTTACTCCGGAAAATATCAAGCAGCGCACAGAGAAAAAATTGTCCTATTATGCCAAGAGTGGGTCGATGCCAATCTTTCTGAAGAGCAACTATTCAACAAAAAACGGGGTTGGTGGAAATTCAAGAAAGAAAGAGCTGTTCGCAAGTATTCACATAGTCATGAATGGGCAGAAGATCTACTGTCCTATTTGAATGAGCAATCCTATGAAGAACAACCATACATTATTTCTACAAAAAAAGAGTTAACTGAACGTTTAAAGATCCCAAAACGTTCCCTGGACAAAGTACTGAAGCAGTTAAGAGAAGAGAACAAAATTCATTTTCGTGTTCGTGCTGGTCGTAATGGGGGTATTATGTTAGCTTCGATACATGGATTGATGCGCTTCGTTATCCGGCTAAAAAAAGAAAGCCGGGGGGCTTATTTCGCTGCGATCTCAGAAGCTTTTGGAAAAGAATACACGTTTATCCAGACAGCACTGAAACGCTTGATAGATCCCAATAAGATCGGCGTGCAAACAGATCTGTTCATGATCGATACAGGCTGAAATTAAAAGGTGCAAATTGCCTATTACATTATATCTATGATACGTTCTTCTTTTTCTCCGCCTTGCTTGCTGGTTTTAAGAAAGAGTAGTACTATTATCGCAAACGTAATAATATGGCGGGAGGTCTTTCTGACTATGAGTATCAATACCTTTGTATATCCCTACCCGATCAATGTGTTTATTATTTCGCGGTTAGGGATGACAGTAGAGCAATTTTGTGAAATACATGGCTATAAGCAGAGTACAGTAGCAAGCTGGGTAACAAGAAACCGTACCGTAAAGACGTTGCCTTGTGATTTTTTGTATTGTCTTAGTCTTTCTTCAGGCTGGTCGATGGATGATGTTTATCGTCATTTATTGGTGTTGGAGGAGAAGTTCTTAAAGAGTATTGATCCCAAGAAGAAGAAAGAGCAGGTGGATTGATGAATGATTGAGGAGGAAATAGCTGAGCTTAATAGGATCAAAGAATGGGCTGTTCTTTTGAAAATCTATTATGGTATTCTGATTCTTTCTTTTATTACGGCCGGATTATTTTCTTTTTTGCTTGTTCTTTTGTCATTGTGGACGAATCTGATGCTATTTTTGTCTTTGCTCTTAGTGTTTTTCTTAGGAGTAGGGGGAGTAGGTACTGCTATTTTGGATGACTATAAGTGGTCGTTGTTTAGTGGAATTTGTAGGAGAATGAAAAAAAGTGCAACTGTTGAGTCTTATGAATGCTGGAAGAAGGAAATGAACGTGTAGAGGTATACAAAAGAGCCTAGCAATAGATACTAGGCTTTTTCCTATGGCTTTAAAATGTATACAGGTGGAATATGAATGTTGTTTGGACGATCAACGTTTCTGTCAGATAAAGGTTGGAAAGCGCCGTGTAGACCTTCTACCAAATGACTGGATGGCAATAAATTGTGCCAATTTGTTACGATTTTATTTAATTTATTTAATCGATTCTGTTTTTCATTAAGTTGATCATCCATGTAAATATTTAGTACGTTTGTTAGGTATTGTGCCCACATTTTTAATTCGATAGAGTCCACATGGTCTGCTACGAAAGCTAGTTTTTCCAATATGAGTTTTGATTCTTCAAAGTACCCTAAGTCCATTAAGCAGTCAGATAAGTTTCCCAAGCAGATAGGGTAATATTTCTTGTAAAAATGGTTGAATGAGTCCATGACATTGAAGTCAACAGCAAGTAGTTTTTGACTAACTATTTGCAGCTGGTCAATAGATAATGGGGTCATAAAGTCTGCGAAAAATTGGAAATCATAAGAAGTCGGGTACGTGGCTTCTTATGATTTGATTTATAAGAGCCAGGGCTTTAGTGATATCGATTTTAGGAATTTGAGTAGTGTCATTTGATAAAAATTTCTCAAGCAGCATTCTTAAATGGATTAGTGTCAAATTATTGTTTTCGTTTCTAAAACATCCTTGTATAGCAAGATAGCTTGTTGAACATCATGATGTTCAACAAGGTTGTAACGTTTTTTTGAGTGTTGTTGTCTTCGGATATCGAATTCAAACAATCACTATTTATCACTAACAAGTCAATTATCAGATTGAACAGAAAAGTAGATTGACAGCTGAAGTAGTTGCAGAGCTCAAAGATTACTCAAATAAACAATTTCAAGGCTAGTATATGATACAAAATTCATCATTAGGGTAAAAAGAAGTGTTTGGAGATACGGTACCTTATACGATAAAAGCGACCTATCCATTTTTATTTCTGCTAGACAATATCTCTGTGAAAATCGGAATTGAAGGGTAAGCGCCTTCTCAAGTGAGTTGAAGATATTGGAAAAGATTTTTCCTTAGTGTTACGGCTCGTTTTCAGTTTAGTCGTGGGTGCGCTTCTTCTTAGAGTAGTCATTTATTATCAAGACATCATAAAAGTTGCATGGAAACAGTGGCGGATACAGCAAAGCATAGGAATGTGAAAGAGATAATAGTAGTATTAGCGCTATAAATTGTTTATAATTAAGATGGAAGTATAAAATCTTAGGTAGTGCTATTTAAATTTTGTTTAAGAATAGATATCATGTTTTTTTGAGGAGGGAAGAAATGAAGAAGAAAAAATCGGTCTGGTTTATGATGGTTGCTATTTTGATGGGCTTTATCCCGCCAATCTTGACTGCTTATTCGAGTATCGCACAGGCTATAGAAACTCAGCCGGATAAAATCGTAGATCAATCAGGTTTAAAAGTCAGTTCCTCTGTTTCATCAGATGGAAATTCTTTAAATTGGAAATTACAGTATGAAAAAGATGTCGCAAGTGATGGCAATGATCAAGCACTGAAATTCAAAGTGACGGCTGATGGAGAAGCAATAGCTTTTAATGAAGATGCCAGTTTTGCTACTAATGATGACCAATGGTTTGCGGAAAAAGATTTTTCGAAACAATCGCAGGGTTCTCTTTCATTTACAACGGTGCTAAATGTCTCCAAGGTAGCTCTTGAAATTCAAGCCGATGCAACAAAAACGGATGAAACACAAGCTGTCACTATTAACAAGAATATTTTGACTAGTGCGGTAGAAGGTCCGCATGCGTTGAAATTACCAGCAGTGGCTACACAAAAAACGACAGAAGTAAGTGCTACTTCTCAGACAACAGCTGAAGAAACCACTAGTAGCCAAGCGACCGAAACGACGACACAAACGGAAGAAGCCAGTGAAGCAACGTCGTCTGAGATAAATGCCTCGCTGGCAACAGTGGGCGCTAGCAAACTTGAATATCTTAGTGGAATAAGTGCATTTTCTTCCATTAATTACAGCAATATTGCGCCAGAATATAAGACAGATGCCACAAAAGGAACTTATCCGACTAATAGCTGGCAACCAGCTGGGCAAACAAATGTGATCAACCACCAAGGGAACAAGGAACGCAACTTTGCCACTTGGGATGGTGTAACTAGCTGGAATGGCGATCCATCGGACACAACGCATTCTTATATCCAGTATGGTGAAAAACAAACAGATTTTGCCATTCGTAAGTATGCCAAAGAAGCGAGTGAACCAGGGCTTTACGACGTTTATTTGAATGTAAAAGGTAATAAGCAACAAGATATCAAACCAGTTGATATTGTTTTGGTAGTGGATATGTCAGGAAGTATGGAATCGAGTCGAAGTAACGGATGGAATGATCGTGCTGGTGCAGCCAGAAATGGTGTGAAAAATTTCTTGCAAACCATTAAAGACGCAGGCATTGGGGATTACGTCAAGGTTGGTTTAGTCGGATTTTCTAGTCCAGGATATGTAACAGGGGCTAACGGTTATCTTACTGTACCGATAGGTAAAGTTTCGGATACTAGTCATATAAATGCAATCAATGATACTTTAAAACCAAAATTTACAGGAGGCACTTACACTCAAATCGGGATCGAGCAAGGTCAGCAGATGCTTGCGGGAAGCTCCAATGAAAACAAAATGATGATCGTATTGACCGATGGGGTTCCTACTTTTTCTAAGAAGGTAACCGCTGCGCAAACGATTGATGGGACTACCTATGCTACTGAATTTGGTAATGGATTGGATGAACCAGGCACTACCTCTAAACTCAATAGTAGTTATGCGGTTGGTTCTTGGGGAAATAGAACAAATATTGATAGTACTTGGCCGGCCACATTAGGAGCAGCTAAAATCGCCAAAGATGCGGGCTTAACTATCCACACGCTGGGAATTCAGCTGAGTAAGGATAGAGATTTTTTAACTGAACAACAAGTTCGCGATAGAGCAAGTCTTATCGCTACACCGGGTAAATACAAAGATGCTGAAACAACAGACGATGTTTCTGATTATTTGAATGAACAAGCTAAAAATGTAGTGAAATCTTTCAACACCATAGTCAATGGTTCGATCAATGATTCTTTGGGTGATCAGTTCTCTTATGAAGGCACTCCAACTGTGAAGAGCATCAGTACAGGGAATAGTGCTGTAACGAATTTACCGACCGTAAACCAGTCGAATGGTAAAGTGACCACTACTGAGTTGAACTTAGGCAAAGATCAAGAAATTCAGATCCATTATCAAGTGCGTATCAATACAGAAGATAAAGATTTCACGCCGGAAAAATGGTATCCGATGAATGGTCAAACAACTTTGACACCAAACGGAGACAATCCGGATAATAAAGTAGACTTTGGCGTTCCTTCCGCAAAGGCACCGGGGGTGAAACTTGATCTGAAAAAGATTTGGGAAGAATACGATAAGGATACGAGTAAACGTCCCGATTCTCTTGATTTCACCTTGAACCGAAAAGATACCACAGAGAGCAATTCTTGGAAGCAAGGTTTTATTCGTCTTTCTAAAAGCGATGTTGCTACAGATACTAATGTCTGGGAAAAGACCAATATTGAAAAAGTAGCCGAAACACAAGGAGCTACTGAATCGCTTTGGTTGCCACAATTCAACAATAAAGGGAAAGATTTTGCTTATAGCTTTGAAGAAGCAACGGTCAATGGCTATGAATCTTCAAGTAATGCTGCTACAACCATTTGGACCAATAAAAAAATCTACACACCACTTGCTTTAGAGATCACTAAAATTTCTGATCAAGGAAAGACACCTCTTAAAGGAGCAGTCTTTAAACTAAGTGGAGGTAGTTTGCCAAATGCAGGCGTTGAACTTAAGGACAACGGGGATGGAACCTATACGTTGTCTGATGATAAGTACAAGCTGCAATTAAATACTGAGTATACATTGACAGAAGTTACACCACCAGCTGGACATACGGCTACTACAACTAGTTGGAAAGTCAACGTTAGTGCAGAAGGTAAAGTAACCATCAACGATGCTGTACCGGGTATTGAAATCAAAGACAACACTATCAAGTACACCATTGAAAATGAGTTTACCAAACGTCCTTTATTGGTTGAAAAATATAATAAAGATAGTGGTAAAACATTAGACGGTGCGAAGTTCACGTTGAAGCAATATGGCGATAAGTGGACGAATGATGGTGAAGTTGTCGGTGATGATTTGATCGGAAATGATGCCAAATCTTTTGCTAGCCTGGCACCAGGCTATTACAGCTTGGAAGAAACGAAGGTACCGACAGGCTATAAGAAAGACGATACAGTCTTTAAGTTCCAAATCGATAGCGCTGGGAAACTACTTGATGCAAATGGCAAAGAAATCACCGCTAACTCAAAACCAACGACAGATGGTTTCTATTTAACGAGTGATAATAAGATTGTTTTAATCAAATACAATGAACTGCGTGATTTTGACTTTTCAATTCTTAAAAAGAACTCGCAAAGCAACAAACCATTAGCAGATACTGAATTCAGCTTAGCCACAAAAGAGGATTCCAATACGATTTTGGCTACTCTGAAGACCAATGATGAAGGAACGGGTCAGTTTTTAGATGCTTCGGGTAATCATTACGGTGTTCGTCCAGGAACTTACGTTATCAAAGAAACGAAAGCACCAGAAGGGTTTGTCCTTTTAGAAGGGACTTTCGAGGTCACTATAAATGCGGACGGAACTGTCGGCGACGTGACTTATGATGGTAAGGATCTTGATAAAGATGCTATCAAAGTAAATCTAAAAGATGAGGACAATAACATCATCGAATTGACGGTTGCTAATACACCCAAAGGACAACTGCCAGCAACCGGCGGATCAGGTATACAGACTTTCATCATAGTAGCCTTAGCTCTTGTCACAGCAGCAGGTGCTCTTACGATCTGCTACTTCTACCGTAATCGAAAGGAGTTGAACTAAGATGAAGAATAAATCATTGTTCATCAAAATCACCTTACTTCTTTCAACTTTGCTGGTAGGGATCTTTACGGGGCAACAAGCCTTTGCGGATGACGGGACGATCGATATTGTGATCCACAAACAATTGTGGGACCAAGCACCTGATGCAGCTATTCAAAATACGGGAGCGGCCGATCAAGATATCAAAGATCCAATCGAAGGGGTCGGCTTTACGATTTATGACATTACAGAGGATTATTATAAATTGGTCAAAGGCTCTGACGAAACAACAACTATTCAAATGATTCAAGAAAATGTTGCTGATTATCAAAAAATTATCAGAGAACAAGGCCTGACTGATGAAAAAGGCACAATCAAATTTACCCAACTACCTAAAAGCAGTGGCGGTAAAAATGCGGTTTACCTGATTGTTGAAACGGCATTGCCTGATCCTGAAAAGGTAAAAGTCGAAAAAGCGGCCGAACCCTTAGTAGTGGCTTTACCAGTATATGAAATGAGCACAGACGGTAAAACCTATACGGACAAAGAATTAGCTACCGTTCACCTTTATCCTAAAAATGTGGGAACAATCGTTGAAAAGCCAGTGACACCAACTAAACCTAAAAAACCAAGTAAACCGAAGAAACGCTTTCCACAAACAGGTGAAGCAAAATCCTTCCTAGGTATATTGGGGATTCTTTTGATCGGTACGGCGATCATTTTATGGCGGAAACACTCTGTACGAAACAATTAATCAAAGGTATAAAAGACTAAGGTCTATTGGAATATTGTACAAAAAATAAAGGAGGAATTAGAAAATGAAGAAATTATGGAAAACACTTTTTGCAGCACTACTTGTAGTGCCTTTATTCACCGGCGTGTTTGGTGCGAAAACAGTAAGTGCTGCTGAAGCAACAACGACAAATGTAACGATCAACAAACGAATCTGGAAAGATGGCGAAGCTCCAGCACAAGGTTCCATGCAAAATACTGGGGAAGAAATGGACTTTGGTGGAGATCCACTTGAAGGAGCCGGCTTTACAGCCTATGATGTAACAGATGCTTATCTTGCTCTGATTGCAGATGGTAAGTCACAAGCAGAAGCAACAAAAGAAATTGCTGATAATGCGTCAGATTACACAACTGTAGCAAAAGCAGAACAAAAAACGGATGCCAATGGTCAAACAACTTTTGAAGGACTTGCTTTAAAAGACGGTGACAAAGATAAAGTCTATATGTTTGTTGAAACAAGCACGCCAGGCAATGTTTCCGTAACGACAAAAGCCGCTCCAATCGTTTTAGCAATGCCAATCTATACGTTTAAAGATGGCAAATATTCAGATACAATCAATACCAACGTTCAAGTCTATCCAAAGAACGAAACCAAGACTGATAAAAAAGAAGTTGCCAATTTAGATAAGTTCACTGAAGTTAAGGGTGCTGATGGAAATGTTTTATATCATAACCTTACAACTGGCGATGAAATCGAATATAAATTAACTTTAAATATTCCTGCGGACATTCTGGAAGATGGCGTCACTTACTCTGTAACTGATACGCCAACTGCTGGACTTGCTTATGTAAAAGATTCTTTTGCAGCAACTGGTTTAGTAGCTGGAACTGACTATGAATTAGCTGAAGATTCTGCAACTGGCGGATTTACTGTTACTTTGAAACAAAGTGAAAATGTAGGAAAATTAGCTGGTAGTCAATTGATTGCTACTTACAAAATGAAATTAACTGCTGAAGTAAATCCTGACGATTTAGTAAACAATAGTGCCCAAGTAACAATTGGTAACAACCCTCAAGATAAAATTACACCTCCAACGCAATTTGGTACAGGTGGTTATAAATTCGTCAAAAAAGATTCGCAATCTGGTGCAACCTTATCTGGTGCGGAATTTGTCGTAAAACAAGGCTCTAACTTTGCAATATTTGAAGATGCTAAAAACACTAAAGGTGAATATATCTTTAAAGAATGGACGACTGATGAAGCAAAAGCAACGAAAATCGTTTCTGACGACAAAGGTGAGTTGAAAGTAATTGGTTTGAAAAATGGTGACTATCAATTAGAAGAAAAAGCGACTTCAAGTGATAAATATGTGTTACTTGATGAAGATGTCGATTTCACTGTTGAACACGGTCAATATGGCAGTCAAGAACTAAAGTCTGTTCTTAACACGCCTAAAGGTCTGCTTCCATCAACAGGTGGTAACGGGATCTATGCCTTCTTACTTATCGGTGCTGCTCTTATGATCGGTGCTTACGCTTGGTTCAAGAAATCTAAAACACAAGCTGAAGTCTAAGATATAGTTTTAAAATAGCAAAAGGCAGCTTCATTTCTTGAAGTTGCCTTTTCTTTCTTTTAAATAGGGAGAAGGAGGTGCAAGCATGGATCAGCGCCAAAAAAATGAACGGATCAATTTGATTTTAAAACTGCTAATGGCGATTTTATTTACGACCGGTGCCATTATTTTCAGCTATCCCTTTTTGGCCAATGCGGTGAATTCCTATTATGACCAAAAGATGATGGAAAAAAACTTGGCTGAGATGGCCGCAACAAATACCAAAGAACAAGCAAAAAGGCACCAAGAAATGGCCGAAAAAAATAAAGAGCTAGCTGAAAGTAAGAACATGACCAATATTCCTGGCATGGGACTGGTAGAAGACCCGTTTGAAAATGAGGTCGATGATGCCAAAGATCCGGGTAAAGCCTATTATAAAGAGCATACCGTGGGTGCTATCTATATTCCAAAAATTTCGGTCAGCTTACCTTTATTTGATGAAACCAATGCTGCTCTTTTGGAAAAAGGCGCGACGATTTTACAAGGAACGTCTTATCCGATCGGTGGCGATAGTACCCATTCGGTGATCTCAGGCCACAGTGGCTTGACGGAACGTAAACTTTTTACAGATTTAGAAAAGTTGGTGATTGGCGATGATTTTTATTTGACCATTGCTGGGAAAAAATTGGCTTATGCGGTCGATGACATCCAGATCGTTTTACCGTCGGATATCGACAAAGTGGTCATCCAACCGGGGCGGGACTTGGTGACCTTATTGACTTGTACACCTTATGGCATCAATACCCATCGTTTATTAGTCACTGGACACCGTGTGCCTTATGTGGAGGAAATGGCGGAGGAAGTGACCAGTACCAAAAAAGCGGTCGAACGGCGTTTTCGCTTGTATTTACTACTGATCCCGCTTTTCTTTGCCATGATTTTCTATTGGATGTATCGCAAGTTCGTCTATTATCAAAGTGGCAAACACAGTTATGACTTTTGTTTTTACTTATTGGAAAATGGTCAACCCAAAGCAGGCGTGACTTTTACCTTAGTCCGTAAAAAACGCTGGGCAACAGATGTCACTAACCAACCAGTTGCTGTAAGCCAGGTGGATGGATGGGTGTCTTTCCCTGAGATCAGAGGGGGTCGTTATTATGCCAAGGCGATCGATGGGTCGACAAAACCAGTTAAGGGCAAGGTCCGCCGTTTAAAAGATCGGCAGTTTGTTTTAAGCCGCGTCACGAAGAAAAAGCAAGGTAAGAAAGTTACTTATTATCTGGAGAATGGAGCGAAAAAATGAAGAAAAATCGGCAAGTGATCTCGCAAATTGCGATCATCCTCATTTTTATGGTTGGCGTCTTGACCATGCTCTATCCCTTTTATGTCGATGCGTTGAATAATGTGATCGATCAAGTGCGCGTCGATCGCTATTTGAAGGAAAGCCAGAAAGAATTTGAAGCCGAACGCAAGCGACTGGCGGAAGAAAATAGTAAATTGAGCGAAAGCGGGTTAGCTCCGGGTGCCGATCCGTTTGCGAATCCGAATGGCGGTACGGTTACAGCTGCTTATTACAAAAAGCATTTGATTGGGACTATCAATCTTCCTGATTTGGCCATTGAGTTACCGCTGTTTGATACGACCAATGATGATTTATTGGAACAAGGCGCGACGGTCCTAGATGGCACGTCCTTTCCTGTTGGTGGCGCAAGTACCCATGCGGTGATCTCGGCTCATCGTGGCTTGCCAGAACGGGAACTCTTCACCAATCTGCCGGAGCTTAAAAACGGTGATATTTTTCTGCTAAATGTCTTAGGGGAAACCTTGGCTTATGAAGTGTTTGACAGCCAAGTCGTGACGCCAGATCAGACTTCGGTTTTAAAGATCGAACCAGGCCAAGACTTGGTGACGCTCATGACCTGTACCCCTTATATGATCAATAGTCACCGTTTGTTAGTCACAGGAAAACGCGTGCCATATACACCGGCTGCCGAGAAAAAACAAGTCAAAGGCGATCGTTTTCGTAAGTTGAAACAAATCGCTATCTTGGCGGGGACGGCCCTGTTGATCTTAGCCGCTATTTATCAATTATATCATGTGATCGCCCGTTACCGATTGCGGAAAGTGCGTTTTGATTTCACTGTTTGCTTAGAAGGCGTGGCAGAACATACGCCAATCGCACTCTATGATAAAAAAGGGAAAAAAGCCCTGCGGCGTAATGGAAAAGCCTATCAAGAACTAACAGATCAAACCGGACAAGTCACTTTTACCGATCTACCAGGGGATTGCTATCGTTTGAAATTGGGCAAGAGTTGGTTGGTGCAGTTTGGTTTGAAGAAAAAAAAGAGGCCATCCAAGATTTGGAAGATAAATAAGAAAAAAGTTATGTTAAAAGAAGAAAGAATACTAGAAGTCAAATAAAAAATGCTCATGTTATCAAATGATTTAAATCCATAAGATACACGTTTCATTGTTTAATATGGGTATTCTTAGCTTCTATTTTGTCATTGGTATGGGGATAAATCAATGCACTTCGTATACCTTCGTTATATTTGAGTAAATTTTGTAGTTTTTTCTAAATTCTTCGTCTAAACTTTCTGTAAGAAGTGGGAATCTAGGTGCACGGAAACTATACCAAGTTTTTTCATATTCCATCTGTTTTTAGTTAAGAAACGCCAATTTACTTTCAGTTTCTGTGCTTCATTTTTGAGCCCTTTTAATTGCAGCTTTTTCATCATTCTTACACGAAAGGCTTGAAACAGATGTTCCAGTGACCTCGTTTAGAGCGTACATTTATTCAAGAAAGTTTAAATAAGATATCAAAATGGCCGAAAACAGACACACAACTCGATTTATTTTTTAGGGTGAAGGAGAGAGTAGCACGAAAACTTTTAGTTGGCTTAGACTGAACGAAGTTACGGAAAGGCTACTAAAACGTCGAGGGCAGTGAGAGCGAAGTGAACACTTGATCTTTTGCATTTTTAATAGAATCTTAGACTATTATCCTAGTGAACTTTTTTCTAATACTTGACTTTCTTTGTATGATTAGAAATCCATATTTACCTTTAACGGAAAGAACTTTTTTATATTATTTTAGTTTTAACTACACCCGTTCATGGATATGCTATTATTCAAGAAATTGATAAGTTAAATGATGGATCAGTTAAGGTAGCAGCAGGAACTATGTATGGAGCGATTGAAAATTTACTTAAGCTTAATTTGATAGAAGAAATTCCAAGTAGACCTCATCGTCGCAAAGAGGGTAAAAATCTCTTAAAGGGATTTTTACCCTCTTTGCGACGATGAGGCCTTTGTTTTTCGTTCTTGTTTTTTGTTTGATTAACTAGAAGATATTAAAAGACTGCGTTTTGATTTATTTTTTTAGGGTAAAGGAGAGAGTAGCCCGAAAATTTTTAGTTGGCTTGGACTGAACGAAGTGAGGGAAAGGCTACTAAAACGTCGAGGGGCAGTGAGAGCGTAGCGAACACTTGATTTTTTTAGTTGCTATCTTTTATAGGTCAATAAAGTATACCTATTTGTCCTAATATGATTTTAGCTGTAAATTGTAATTTTATTTTGCATTAAATTTAAGGGGTGCTTTGCACTAATAAATCGAGTAGGAGACTAGCCATTAATTGACTAGTCTCCTACTCGATTTAAAATAGTCCTTTTTTCAATATATAAATACTTTAACTGCCATAAGCATACCCTTTTTCCAGTTCGTCTTTACTTGTAGTTATTTCTATTGTGATATGATCCTTTACACCCGATGTATGGGCAAGCTCTGCAATTTCTTCTTTGATTTCCCTAGTCTTGTTTATATCGGAAGAGTCTATAAGAACCGTAACGATAAGGGCATTTTCTTCTCCGTCCAGTGACCAAATGTGAAAATGAGAGAGGTCCTTTACAGCAGGAATATTGTTAATGGAGTTCGCCAGGTTCTCTACGTTTACATTTTCCGGCGAACCGTTCAATAAAATTTTCATTGTACTGAAAAATTCAGGTACAGTTTTATAGAGGATATAGAGTGCTATCAAAATCGATAAGATTGGATCCAATCGATAAGCCTCGGTAAAGTTCATTACGATACTCACAACCAAGACCCCAATCCACCCTAATACATCTTCTAGCATATGCAGGTTCAACATGCCTTCGTTTTTAGATGACCCTTTGCTTAGAATCCAAGCCGCATATCCATTCAATCCAATAGCCACGAGTGAAAGCCAAAACATGCCACTGTAATTAACCGGTTGCGGATCAATCAAACGTGGGATACTTCGGTAAATCATAAAAAATGAGCCGCCGATCAGTACTACTCCAGTTATCAACGCCCCTAATAATGAAAAGCGGTTATAACCAAAAGTGAACTGTTCATCTTGCTGCTTTTCTGAGTACCCCTGGAAAAACCAAGCGAATCCAATAGAAATGGAATCTCCTAAATCATGAACGGCGTCGGACATAATTGACACACTATTGAAAAGAGACCCAAAGAAAAATTCAATCATGGAAAAAATAAAGTTGATGAAAAAAGCAATTTTAATATTCTTATTCGGTTGATTTTGGTGCGAGTGATTTTCTTGTTTCTCTGACTTTGAAATTTTAAAAACCTCTATTTAGTTTTATACCTTATTAGCTTTTATTGTTCTAGTTCGTTGATATGAGTTAAGACTTGTTCGAGAATACTGAAAACATGAAGATCATCAAGACTGTAAACCATGCTTTTCCCTTCTCTCCTTGCCTTCACTAAATGCGAATCTTTCAATATTTTTAGTTGGTGTGAAATCGCGGACTGTTCCATATCCAATGCAAGCACAATGTTTCCAACACTGAGTTCTTTTTTCTGTAAGAGAAAGAGAATCGACAAGCGTGTAGGGTCACTAATCACTTTGAATAATTTGCTTATTGATTGAATCTTCTCTTTATTGATTGGCGAAGATGTTGATGTATCCATATGCTCTTATTCCTCTCATATGATTTTCTGTTCATATATATAATACCACATGGGTAAAACGATGCAAGTTTTTAGTTTATAGACAAAATTAAGACTTTTGTATCAGCAATAGTAGTCCATTTGAATAAGAAGCATCTTGTCTTGACAAAACTCATACAGTGAGTTAATATGATTTTGTAAACATATGATTTGTTATTCATATGTAAAACGTAAAGATTCCGATTTACATATGGGACAACTGAAAGGAGTCAGAGACAATGGAAATTACATGAATACTTCTCTTCTTTTAGTGGGAATTTGTGTGATTTAATAAGTAAATGAATGGAAATCAAAGGAATTATATAGGAAGGTGATAAAAATGGAAACTATCGAAGAACAACAATCTCAAGAAAAACATAATCACAACCACGACCATGACCATGAACACGGAAAAATGCCAATCGTTTTATACTTTATTGGTTTAGCCTTAGCGGTGATCGCTTTATTTTTGAATGAAGATTATCAGTTAATGCGAAATATTTTATTCTCAATCGCTACAATCAGTGCAGGATATCATGTCATTATTCTTGAAGGCCTTGGAGAAACAATCGAGAACTCCAAAGTTCAAAAAAAGTTCATGCCCAACTCTCACATTTTGATGGGATTAGCGGCCATTGGCGCTTCTTTAATGGGGAATTTTTGGGAAGGTACATTATTGATTCTTATTTTTTCTGGTGCACATTTTTTGGAAGATTATGCAGAAGGAAGAAGTAAACGAGAAATCACGAAATTACTCGAAATGAATCCAACGACTGCCCGGTTAATCCAGCCTGATGGCAGTACAAAAAATGTTGACGTCAGTGAATTAAAAGTGGGAGATCAACTTCAAGTATTGAATGGCGATCAAGTCCCCATTGATGGCGTCATTTTGTCAGGCTCTACGTCCATTGATGAGTCATCTATTAATGGAGAAAGTATCCCAAAAGAGAAGTCCAAAGGAGACGACGTTTTCGGAAGTACAATCAATGGAACAGGTACTTTCACAATGGAAGTCACTAAAGAAAATAAAGATACAGTATTTTCAAAAATTTTACAGTTAGTAAACCAGAACCAAGACAACCAAACAAAAGCTGCGAGTATAATCCAAAAATTTGAACCGAAATACGTTACAGTTGTTTTAATTGCCATTCCGTTATTCATGTTATTGGCTCCTTTTCTCCTAGACTGGACATGGTCACAAAGTATCTATAGAGGATTGGTCCTTTTAGTGGCAGCTTCACCGTGTGCTTTAGCAGCAGCTACTGTCTCGGCAACGCTATCGACGACTTCTAATTTAGCCAAAAAAGGAGTCCTTTCAAAAGGTAGTTCTTACCTGTCTCAATTAGCCGATATTAAAGCAATTGCATTTGATAAGACGGGCACCTTGACCAAAGGAAAACCTGAAGTAACCAATTATTATTTTGCTGATTCCGTGAACGAAGAAAACATGATTGATATCGTAGTAGCTCTTGAAAAAGAATCCAATCACCCTTTAGCAGATGCTATTCTAAGAAAGTTTGAGCAAAAAAACAAACTAACTATTGATGTAGAAAACCAGATTGGTAAAGGATTGACAGGAGATTACAAAGGGAGAAATTATCGTATAGGAAAACCGACTTCGTTTGATGATGTTTCAGATGAGTATAGTCGTTTAAATAATGAATGGGCTTCAGAAGGTAAGACAGTCGTGTACGTAGCAGTAGATGAAGAGGTTCTAGGCCTTATTGCCCTCATGGACATTCCAAGTGAACATGCAAAAGCAACCATTGAGTATTTCAGAAAACAAGGTATACACACCACATTAATTACTGGTGACTCAGAAATGACGGGAAAAGCGGTTGCTAAACAATTGGGAATAGATGAAGTGATTGCAAATGTCATGCCGGAAGACAAATCCAGAATAATAGACGAACAAAAAGAAAAATACGGTGTGACCGCCATGGTTGGAGACGGTGTAAATGATGCTCCTGCTCTTGTTAATGCAGATGTGGGAATCGCTATGGGAGATGGGACTGATGTGGCAGTAGAGGTATCTGATTTAGTTTTAATGCAAAACAATTTATCAAAATTGGTACAATCTCATAATATTTCTTCGAAAATGAACCGTGTTATTTGGCAGAATATTATTTTTTCAATGGCCGTTGTTGCTTTTTTAATTGTCGTTAGTTTCTTGGGCTTAACGGATATTGGCATCAGTGTCATTATTCATGAAGGAAGTACATTGGTTGTTATTTTGAATGGACTTCGATTGTTAAGGTCTAATTCTAAGCCTATCAAAAATTAATAACCTGTTTCAAATATTAACTAATTCTCGTTTTCATATGCCTCTGAAGTTTTGGAAACTTTAGAGGCATATTTTTTATAAATTACTTTGTCTCAAAAACAATCGATTATGGGACGATTTTAAATAACAACTTTTATAGACTAGAAGAAGGGTTTTTTAGTGCCAAAACTTTGCTCTTTATCTACGTATCTTTACCCACCCTTTATGATACAATTGAGAAAATCAAAATAGAGAAGGAAGAGGATTATGAGTGGGTATATATATGGGTATGCAAGGGTAAGTACACGATCACAAGAATTGTCTCGTCAGTTGGATTTGCTCAATGAACATAACTGCAACGAAATACTGACCGAAAAAATGACGGGAACCAAAGCTAACCGTCCGCAATTAAATCGGCTGAAAGATAAATTGCGTCCAGATGATACAGTTATCGTGGAAAGCTTCTCTCGTTTGGGGCGCAGCACAAAAGATTTAATTGATCTTGTAAATTACTTTGAAGAACATAATGTAAAGTTGATCAGCTTAAAAGAGAATTTTGATACGGTCACTCCCCAAGGGCGACTTATGATGACTGTGTTTCAAGCATTTAGTCAATTTGAACGAGATTTGATTGTTGAACGCACAAAAGAAGGTTTAAAAAGTGCTCGAGCTAGAGGGCGAAAAGGCGGGCGTCCTCCTGTGAACCAACGAGATATTGAACGAGCAATAAAATTGTACAAAAGTGAGGAATATAGTGTGAAAGAAATTGTTGAGATGACAGGAATCAGCAAGTCAACGCTTTATCGTTACTTGGATAAATAAAAATTGACGATTAATTTTATTTAATCGTGGGAAAGAGGTGTTCTCATGAACCAAGAACTTCCTCCATTAACTTCATATTCAGAAGAACTACGACAAAATGCGATGGATAAATATCAAGTGATTGCCCCTTATCTTAAGCATGAAGAAAGTTTGAGTAATATTGCTGAAGAATCAGGGGTTCCAAAAAGAACTTTATACCATTGGGTAAATCAATATCAACAATCAGGGTTGAAAGGATTGATCCGAAGAAAGCGCTCGGATTCAGGAAGCTTTAAAGTAGAAGAAAATGTACAAGAAGAAATTAAAAAGCTTATATTTGAAAACAAAAAAAACACCTTAACTTCTATTCATCGGAAAGTCTGTAAAATTTGTAAAAAGAAAAATTGGGCCCCGCCTAGTTACAATCAAGTATATGCGATTGCTAAAAATCTGTCGCCACAATTAAAGGAACTTGCTCATAAAGGAAAAAAAGAATATCAAAATAATTATGATTTGGTTTATCGTCGTGAGTCTTATTATCCCAATGAAATATGGCAGGCTGACCACACTCCCTTGGATATCCTTGTTTTAAACGAAAAAGGAAAGCCTGAGAGGCCATGGTTAACAATTATTTTAGATGATTATAGCCGAGCAGTTGCAGGGTATTTCCTTAGTTTTCAAGCTCCTTCTGCTATTCAAACTTCTTTAGTTTTACACCAAGCAATATGGAAAAAAAGCAACTCTGATTGGCAAATATGTGGTATACCTGAAACTTTCTATACCGATCACGGAAGTGATTTCACTTCAAATCATTTGGAGCAAGTCGCAATTGATTTAAAAATCAATCTTATTTTTTCTACGGTAGGTATGCCAAGAGGACGGGGGAAAATAGAACGTTTCTTTTTAACAATTAATCAATTATTTTTGCAAGATTTACCAGGTTACATTGGGAATCAAAATACTTTAAATCTTCTTACGATAAAAGAGCTTGATGAGAAATTAGCGCATTTTATTATATATGACTATCACCATAGAGTGCATGGCACTACAAAACAGGAACCTATAAAGATGTGGAATAATTCAGGATTTCTTCCTCATCAACCAGATAGTCTAGAAAGTTTAGATTTATTGTTATTAAATGTTGGAAAGCCAAGAAAAGTTCATTCTGATGGAATTCACTTCCAAGGTTTAAGATATATTGACACCAATTTAGCAGCTTATGTAGGTGAAACTGTTATCATTCGATATGATCCAAGAGATATTGCTGAGATTCGTGTATTTTACAAAGACCAATATTTATGTACGGCAATTTCTCCTGAAATTTCTGATTACGAAGTCGATTTAAAAGAGATTGTTGCGGCACGTAATAAAGCACGGAAAAACCTTGAAAATCAGCTCCATTCTGGAAATAATATTGCGGAAGAACTTATTTCATCTAAGCAGAAAGAGTTAGATAATCCTGTAAACAAAAAAGATTCTAAGAAGTCAAAAATTAAGAGGTATTACAATGAATAAAACACCCTATTTTATTGAAACAAAAGAATATAAACGCTTTGTAGAATTTTGTCAGGCATGTATCAAATACAAATATATCGGAATTTGTTATGGATTACCCGGAGTTGGGAAAACTTTATCCGCTAAGCAATATTCAAATTGGAATTGGGTCGAAAAACAAATTGATTACAAAAAATCGGAAGAAATCGGAATGAATGCAGATGAAAAAATCCTTGAAGCGAAAACAATATTTTACACCGCTCCAGCCATACGGGCGACTAAAATGACGAATGAAATCGATATGATCGGTGGTAAAATGGGTATGGTTAAAAGTATGTATAGAGTTCTTCAGTTAGGAGCAGAAGAAAAATACTCAACGAATGTGTATGAAGAAATTGATCTCATTATTATTGATGAAATAGATCGATTAAAAGTACAGCATTTAGAACAATTAAGAGATATTTATGACCAAAAAGATGTGGCTATGATCTTTATTGGAATGCCGGGTATAGAAAAGCGATTGGCTCGTTATCCTCAACTCTACTCGAGAATAGGTTTTGCCCATGAATTTGACAGATTGAGTAAAGACGAGATCCACCATATTCTGGAATACAAATGGGAAGAGTTAGGATTATCTGTCCAACTGGAAGATTTTGCTAATTATGAAGCTGTCACTAGTATTATTAAAATTACCAGTGGAAACTTTCGACTTATCCAAAGACTTTTCACCCAAATCGAAAGAATATTAGAAATCAATAACCTTGAAACTATCACGACAGAAGTAGTGGAAGCTGCACGAGATAGTTTAGTCATTGGAGTAAAATAAGTAATAAAAAGGACTATTTCATTTAGCGAAATAGTCTTTTTTTGTTCTATTAGTGCAACATAGCGCTTGAAGTTAGTGCGAAATAAAACCATAATTTACAGTTCTAGGCAACACCAATAACAACCGTAGAATAAGCAATTTGGAATCATTTCAAAACCAGGCTATAATAAAACAGTTAATAATTGCGTTGAAAGCGGTTTCTATGTAAAATAATAATGAGATTTATCATTTTTACTGTACAAATTGTAAAGCATATGAAGAAGCTCGAATGGAAGGAGGTTAACGAATTTGAAAAAATTTTCAATAATAATTAATGTTGCATTTTGCGTTATGTTGCTATTTTCGATTTGTATAGTATTTTTGGGATTTAATAAGAATGGAAACTATAGTCTATATATTATTGGTGGTATTCTTCTGATACTAGGTTTGTTGTTCAATTGGTATTGCTTTAATAGATTTGTAAGCAGAAAGGATAAATAATATGATTTGTCAAATTAAATTAGAATAAAATGCTTCTTGTACATAGCTCAAAAATATTTCGATTGGTGTTCTGTAATTCAATGATTTTCTTGGAATATGATTACGTTGATTGCTGACACTGGAAATAAATGTCTGATTCACTTCTCTAAAATCCATTGCTTTCGGCAGTCCATTACGACGCAGAATCCCGTTAGAATTCTCGTTTAATGGGCGTTGAGAAGGTGTTCCAGGGTCCGCAAAATATATATCAATATCATGTTGGTTACTAATGGCTTTCCAGTTAGAAAATTCTTTTCCACAGTCAAACGTAATAGATTTAAAGAAGTTTTTAGGGAAGCGAGAAAACCATTGATTAAGGGCAGTTTCAATATCTAATGCCTTACGGCCGTTGGGTTTAATCGTGATAATGACTTTAGATAATCTTTCAACTAAAGTAATGACGGCACTTTTATGATGAATGCCAACGATCGTATCACCTTCAAGGTGACCAAACTCAGAATTGAAATCAGGATAATTATCATATCGATCATGGATTGAGCGCTGATACTGTTGTTTTCCCCGTTTTTCCTGATGGCCATTGGGTTTTCTTTTACCTTTCATCGGTAGTGTGTCACTATCAAATATTCCTTTAGAAAATAAACGATAAAGTGTTCTCATACCGCATGAGATAGGCCTTTCTTGTCGCCCGATAATGACGTCAGGCGTCCAACCAAGAGTGACTTTCTCTTTAATATAATCTACTTCATGAGTAGGTAATTGAATGACTTTTCTACCACATTTTTTCTTATTTTCTTTATACTGGTGCCAATAATCAAGAGCGGTCTTGCCTTGCTTGAACTTATTGACTACATTATAAATGGTTTGTATAGCACGTCCCATTCGGTTAGCGATTTCAACCGGTTTCTTATGTTGAAGATAATAAGATTCTATCATTGTCAGTTCGTCTATGGTAAGATGTTTGTAGGTCATTTATGGTTACACTCCTTTGTTTTCTTTCGTCGGAAATACAATTTGAGTGTACCATAAATGCCTTTTTATTTTTCTAACTTAATTTTACAATTCGCGATATTGAAAGAACTATCAGTAAATTCCTTAGCAGCTACCGATAAATGAAGAGAGTATAATGTGAGAAAGAGAATGAGACGGGCAAGATGATCTGATAACAGTTAACCTGGCAACTAATAAGTATTGGAGATGGTGCGAAGTAAGATTGATAAAAAATGGATAAAGGATTAGATTTAATACAATGTCTTATCACGATTCTAATGATTTGATGAGAGTGTCAAAACAATGATGAAATCATTTAGTTCTTATAAATTAGACAAGAGAAAATAAATATTCCATATCTACTTTATTGGATCCATAACATGACTAAATTCTGAATACTTTTTAAAGCTTATCATTTGGTAAAACTGAATATAAGTTAATTATATAGACTGAAAATTTTGAATTTTCAGAATAGAATAACTTAAAAGTACTGACAAAATTTTTTAAAGGGGCAATATTAATGTTCTGAGATAATCAAATCTTACCGAAAATATCAAAAGTCCAATGTGACACAATCGGATTCTGTCACATTCGTTAAAATCGCTCCATCCTTAGAGGCTCTAAGAGGAAATCACTTTTCTTTTAGGGCCTTTTTTCTATAGCTTGTTTAAATGTGACTTATTATCTGTTATAATCATATTAAGTAACATTTGAGAGGGGACTAAAAATGAAGAGCGTGGAACCGATTCGCGATAAAAAAAAGATCGATGCCATGAAGGCCATTTTGGCTTCCGGAAAATATGGGCAACGAAATTTGGTGCTCTTTTCGATCGGGATCAATACAGCGTATCGAATCTCCGATTTAAGACAGTTGAAATTAAGTGACGTGGTAGAAATTTCTCGTGGCCGAGTGATTGTCAAAGAACGTCTGGCCATGAAGGAACAAAAAACAGCTAAACACAATTCGGTTTTCATTTCGAACAAATTACGAAAAGTGATTCTTGATTATGTTCAATCAGAATTTCTTGAGCAGCTGCAAGTACAAGACTTCAGCAAATATTTGTTTCCAAGTCGCAAAGGAGCAGATACGCCTTTGACCCGACAAAGCCTTTGGCGGATCATTCATGAAGCAGGAACAGCGGTTGGTTTAAAAGAAATTGGCCCCCATTCGATGCGCAAGACCTTCGGCTATTTTTTGTACAAGCAAGGGACCAAAACAGAGATCATTCAGTCGCTGCTCAACCATTCTTCGCAACGGGAGACCTTACGCTATATTGGGATCACCCAGGAAGATAAAGATACCGCAGTAAAGAGTTTGGATCTATGACAGAATAATGCCCTATATAATAGAAGAAAAAATTCAAGAGGTGAGAAGATGAACGAAGAAAAGCGTCCGAAATTTCCTGATAAATACCACTTATCTCGCAAAGAGTCTGTGTATTTATTGAAGAAAAACATTGTGGAACTGGTTTATAATGCGGGAAAATTTGAAGGGTTAAATACAACGCTATTACAAACAGGAGAGATTATCAAGTATAATCGAGCTAATAATGTGGCTGTAGATGATGTCCTGACCGTCGTTAACTTAAAAAGAGGCTTTGAAATGCTTTTAAACGACTTACAAGAGCCCCTAATAGAGACAAGTAAGCGGATTAATCGGATCGTTGCAGCAGAGGATGCGCTTTTTCCCGGTGAAATAAGAAACGGCGGAGTAGAAGTATCGACGATTCAGGGAAGGTATGTTCCTGCATTGTTAACTGAAGATGAGGTAAAGAATCAATATGACAAGATAATGAATCAAGAGATATCAGATACGGAAAAAGCCCTGCGACTGTTTCTATTCATTTCGAAAAATCAAATATTCTGGAATGGTAATGTGGGTACAGCCTTGTTGATTGCGAATAAGATTATGTTTAGCAACGGTTTAGGACTATTATCAATACCCGAAAATGTATTTATGAAATTTAACGAACTTTTATCAAAGTATTGCAACAGTAATCTATTAGTCAATGAGTCAAATATTATATCATTTTTATATGAACAGTGTATCTTTGGTATTAATTATTTGAAAATAATCCAACATACAATTTAAGAGGTATAAGTAAATGATGACTATAGACGAAGCAAAACAATTAGCAACTTATTTTTCAGTTGGTTCAGCGGGATATATTTTAGACTTTACTAATGTAACGTGGAACATATTTACAAAGAAAATCGTAGGGATTGAAATACAAAATCATTATGGGGGCTCAAAGGGAGTATCCTTTCAAAAGTTTCTGCTTGACGATCAATTTGATGATTCGTTAAAGAATCGGTTAATCCAATCTTTAAAAGGTATTATGGATCGAGATAAAAAATATGAATCTACTGAAATGAATCCCATAGTTCAGTTGCTTTTTGAGGAAGTATTTAAAGAAGATACTTCAACTGCATTAAGAAAAATGAAATTTTCAAGCGAGATTGATTTACTTTATATTCGGCAGCTACCCATTAGGATTCAAACAGATATTAAAAACAAGGATTTTGACTCTGTTTTGACAAAAGCAAATACTTTAATAGATGAAGTTCTAAAATTTATTATTGAAAATACCGAAGGACCGAGTGTTAATATTAATTTATTTAAGTCAAAAGAATTAAGAAAAGAAGCATTTGGCCGCCTCAATATTAAAACTGAAAAAGATATGGATAATAGAATCAAAGCCCTTGTTGGAGCACTCAATACATTATCAGATAAAATACTCGAAATGAGAAATAGTCAAGGAGATGCTCATGCACATGGCTCAAATAGAATAGTAATTAAGGAAGAAGAAGCAATTCTTGTTGCAAATTCTTCTATGGTTTTGTGCGAGTATTTGTTTACTAAGTATAAAGGATTAAATAGATAATAAAATGCATATTTTATAGTATACAATTCGAATTTTTATGTTATATACTATAATATAAAATCAATATATGATATAATTGGGTATGGAAAAAATATCTTTTGAAACATTTAAAAGACCTAATGGTCATGATGAATTTTTAGAATGGTTGGAAACATTACCAAAAAAAGATAGTGCGAAGCTTTTACGTACAATAGAAGAAACAGAAAAGAATGGGATGCTAGTAGCTCAACGGTTGAAATGGGTGAAAAAATTAGACACTAATTTGTACGAATTAAGAAGTAAGGTAGGATCAAACATCCAAAGAGCCATCTATTTCCATGTGGACAATGGAAGGTATGTCATTACTCACGGATTTACTAAAAAAACGGAGAAAACACCAATAACTGAACTCAAGCATGCAAAAGAACTTAGAGAGGAGTGGTTCACAAATGATGATTAAAAAATTGATTGAAGAAAAGAAAAAAGATAAAGATTTTGCAGAAGCATATGACCGTGAAGGAAGAAAACTCGAAACTGCGGTTGCTCTTTATCATGCTCGGGAGGAAGCAGGGCTAACTCAAGCGGAGCTTGCACAAAAAGCACATACAACTCAATCTACTATTGCTCGAATTGAGAGAGGGGATAACGTATCTTTCGATAAACTTGATGATATCGCCAGAGCATTAGGTAAAAAGCTGGTAGTAGAATTTGCTTAAAAGCGAGTTGAAAATATATCTATAATAGGCTCCTAACTAATCAATTAGTTTAGTGGGCCTTTTTTTACTAGATAGATAAAGGTTGTACTATAGTGTAAAAGACAATAAATTTTATACCAAAATTACTTTAAAGAGAACTAGAGAGAAAGGTACAATAAATGAAAGTCATAAATCTTATAAAAGTATTTATAGCATCACCAGGTGATATAGCAGCAAAAAGGAATGAAGTAGAAGAAACCATATATAGATGGAATATAGAAAATACAGATAATACAAAAGTGATTTTGATGCCTATACGATGGGAAACTAATGCGATTCCTACTTATGTAAATAATAGCTCTGGGCAAAGTGTTATTAATAAACAAATTGTAGAAAATAGCGATATTTTATTAGCGATTTTTGGCCATAAGTTGGGCTCTCCAGTTGATAATTATAGATCGGGAACTATAGCAGAAATTGATTACTTCTATAAAAATAGCAAAGGCGAAGTAGGAATTTTTTTCTTAGACGAACCAGTTCCACAAATTTTGGCTGAAGAGTATATAGAAGTTAAGAAGTACAGGGATTCTCTTGAAGATAAAGGTTTTTATGGAACATATAGCAAAGACAATATCAGAAGGTTTCTCACAAAAAAAGTTAATCATTTAATTGAAAAAGCACAAAATAATTTAGAATCAAAACGTTTTGATTTAGATCCTATTTCTTATAAGACATCTTCAGCAATTAACAAGAAAGTTATAGGAACTGATGAATATTTTGAAGATAATTTAGACATTTTTGATCCAATAGAATTTGACAATGATGAAAGATTGCTGCTAATATATGCGTTTATGGATGAAAATTCTATCTTTTCAACTGATAATTCAACTTATAGAAAAGTAGTTCAATGGGAAAGTGATAACAATTTAAGGAGTTACTTGAGTGATAGAGTATTTGATGTACTAGAAAAATTAAGTAAATCGGGAATTTTAAAGGAAGAATACGATTCTTCTTTTGATGAGTATCCATCACGCTATATTTTGATTTCAGAGGACTATAAGAAATTTAAAAGGTATTTTTTAAAAAATGAAAAAAAGATATCTGTTATTATGGAGAAATACAAAGCTCCAATACAGGCTGATCCATTTTCCAATTTGGATGAATCAGATTTACCGTTTTAAATTTTAAATAGATAATTTCATTTTTTAGTAGCAGAGGTATAAACTTTTTTAATGTTTGAATTGAAAAGAAATGCTAATAGGTCGACTTTATGTTTCTCTTGTGCAATCGTAAATGCGGGGGACCATAAAATTGATCTATTATCGAGTGTGTATAAAATAAAATTCAAATCTTATTAGTTTACATAAGATTTATTAAACAAAGCTAAATATAATCTTAAGCATGATAATTTGCTATGAAATTACCTTAAATTTCTAAAATCAGTTTGCTAAAATTTTTTAACTGCAAAAATTGATTTACGAATGACATTATGAAAGACACTCTGTTATAATTATATATGTATTAATAAAATATACGATTACACTCAATTCTGACTTCATTATTATTCATTAATATCTTTTATTGTTAAACAGTTATTTTTTAATTACATATTTTAATTACATAATATTGGAAGGAGATAGAAAAATGGTAGAAAGAAAAAAAGCAATTGGGAATTTTATCATTTTGATAGGTACATTATTAATCAATTCACTTGGAGCAAGTGGTCAAATTAATAATTATTCTCAAAAAGAAGTTTCAGATAAATTTCCAACATTAATAACACCTAATCCAGGCACATTTAGTATTTGGGGTATCATATATATGTTTTTAATTGTATCTATTATTTTGATGATAATTAAAAGTAATGATCTTCAATATAAAAAAATTATTAATGCTATCACTTTAAAGTTTTGGATTGCAAGTCTATTTAATATATTGTGGATTATTTCATTTTCATATTTACAACTAGAATTATCTGTCTTATTGATATTTGGGCTTCTAATTTCGCTATTATCAATATTAAAGAGTATAGAAACTTTTAATACAAAAAAAACATTACTCCTTCCCATAACTTTCGGATTGTACGCAGGATGGATTTTTGTTGCTACTATTGTAAATATATCAGCAACCTTAGTCAAATTGAAATGGAACAGATTTTATCTTTCTGAAAACTTTTGGGCTAGTCTAACTTTAATAGTTGCTGTTATTTTAATTTATTTGATTACTTTAAAAATTAAAAATGCTGTATTTCCTTTACCTATTGCATGGGCCTTTTACGGTATTAATAATCAATTACAATCTTCTAATGTATTAACAAATCAACACATGATTTTAAAATATATAGCATTAGGTGGAGCAGTCGCTTTAATTATTATTGCTATATATCAGTTTTATAAAAATAATTATAACCTTATTCCAAGTGTTAAATAAAGTAATTTAATATAATTAGTTTGAAAAATATATATTTTACGCTATCAAATAAAAATCATATAAATTTTAATATTTATTTTAACTATCGCTATTCGACTAGGTTTATGTGAAAATTGGCATAGTATAAAAAAAGCTGTTCTATTTAAAAGAACAACTTTTTAAGTTGGTTAGTGTAACTATCATTGTGGGAATAGTAGTCACGTAAAGTTATAAATGTATTGCAACTTATAAATAACTGTTTAACAAAACTAATTTATAAACCCTGTTCATTAAAAGCACTGGCATGAAAGATTTATATTTTTGAAAAAGTTTTAACTGCATTTGAAATAACCTGAGTAAGATCTAGCATATCAATATCTTCAACGCCATGTAATTCTTTCGCAACAGCGTAACCTAAAAACTCAGTAAACGTTACCGCCACTCCAGTATTAATAACTCCCCCAGCGATAGTGCCTACTCCAGGGATAAACTTAAATAGGTTACCAGCTAATGATTTCCCAAATCCAGAAATTAGAGTTGCTTTTAATAGTCCTTTTACAACACCTTGGGAGATAGTTAAACCATTTCTTTTGTAAAGAGCAACAATCATAGTAGTTTGAATAGGTACTAATAAAGCTGCATCTGAAAAAGGAATTGGACTAGCACCTACTACGCCTGCTGCAACAGTTGCAGAATGAATGATAGTGTGTTCAGATTTCGATAATTTCACCATAACCCCTCCTATATTAGCAGCCTTTAAAAAAAGAAGTTATCTCAAAAAAATAATATTTTGTTAAATAGCATATACGTATTTCTTTGATAACTTTTTAAATAACTACCTTTCATTTTATTTATTAAGTGATTCCTTAGTTTCTTTCATAGCATCATTAACTGATTCTTTCGCATTAGAGACAACTTCTTTTGATGTTCCGAGGACTTCATCTACAATCCCTTCAGTTTCTAACTCTTTGTCATTTGTCATTTCTCCTACTGATTTTTGTAAGCCAGCTTTAATTCTATCTACTTTTCCTGGACTTAATACTGTGTTAGATACAGTACTAATAGAATCTTTTACATCTTCTAATACTTCTTTGGATGCGCCTAAAATTTGATCTACTACACCTTCCACTTGTAATGATTCATTATCTGTAATATTACCAGCTACTTCTTTGACTTTACCTTTGACAGAATCTTTATTGATTGTTCTCTCATTCATTTTTTTTAGAACTGCTAATCCAAATACAGATCCTAATCCCAAAATAATAAGTTGTTTTTTGTTCATCTTATTGCCTCCTATCAATCATATAAAACCATTATATCAAATAACTAATATTTCTCATAATTATTAGGTCGTATCTTGTAAAAATATCTAACTATAGTTTAGGATTACTTTAATAATTTTTCACTTAAAATTAAAGTATCCAAACGAGTCAGAAACTTTTTAAAAAAATCTTGATTTAATAAGAATCTACTTTTTGATTTGAGGTAGTTCAACCGATTTTTACAATATTTACGTCTGTAACCCTTGGTAATAATGGGGATCACATCACTTACGTTAACCTTGATAATTTTAAAAAGTTATATAAATAAAGATTCCCTTTGAAAATAGCTAAAGCCTTCAGAATGATTCTGAGGACTTTTTAATTCATAAATTCTATTTTTTAACGATTATATATATATCTAAATATGACTCCATCCCTATCTATCGTGACGATTTATGTTATTGTTGTAAAATCGTATCGACATGAGGAATATTATCTTCTAGATATGGTTTGAAAACCAAAAAAATTATAGAATTTTTTTAATAATCTTGAGCTTTAATTTTAACAATTCTTTCTTTTAATTCATTTCAAATAAAATCTAGCCCTTTTTTTAAAGTTCTTCTATAATTCCTTTTCCTCTGTATTCTTTCTTCATAAAAAATCTTCCAACAGAAGTTTCTTGATAAGAAAATACTAAAGGTACAATCCTTAAATGTGAAATGACTTCTCCATTTTTTGATTTAAAAATATGATATGAAAAATCAATTTATATTACCCAGCAACTAATGTAATATTAACATTTCCTTTAATTGCTTTTGTATAAGGACAAATTGATTCAGTTTCCTTCAAATATTTCATAGTATCATCTTTTGATAACCCTTCTATTTTACCAATTAAAGCTACTTCAAGATGTAAACTATGTTCATCTGGCAAATCGCCAAATAAAGTTACTTCTGCTCTAATTTCTCGATTACGATCAGCTAGCCCATCACGTTTCAAAGGAAATTCTAATGCGCCATTAAAGCAAGCAGAAATCCCTGCTGCAAACAATTCTTCTGGATTAGTATAACCTTCCTTTCTTTGACCACTCGTTTTTAAATCAAGAAAACCAGTCACTGATTTACTTTCACCTTCACGGCCACCACTATTTACTACAGTTGAAATTGACATCTTATTTGACATATCCATTCCTCCTATCTATAGTTCAATTCTATATGAAAGTTATTTTATGTTCAAATAATCGAATTCTACAGATGTCTGCTATATTAAACTTTTCATAAAAATAGCATTTCTTTTTTCACTTGGCATAATATCTAATTAAGAATATATTTAAATCTTGTTACTTATCATTCAGTTTTTTACCTCTAGTAGATTTTTGGTCTCATCAAAAAGGGTAACCAAATAATATAATTAGAGCACTTAAATACATACTTACAAATATAAGTGTATACTAAAAGAAGAACTAAGTAATTTAAAATATTGGTAAGGAGCGATTGATATGAAATTAGGATTTATTAAATCAGATTTTACAAACGAACAAAGAGTTCCCCTTCTTCCAAAAGATATTAAGGATTTTCAAAATGAACTATATATTGAAACAGGATTTGGCGAAAGTTTAAATATACCTGATCAAGCTTACAGAGATAAAAATGTTACTGTTTTAAATCGAAAAGATATTTTTAAGACTTGCGATGGCATTTTTTCTCTTAAACTTATTCAACCAAATGATTATCCTTTAATTAGAAACGGTCAAATTATCATTGGATGGACTCATCCAAAAGGTTCTGGACAGTCTTTTATGAAAAATCAAGCAATTCCTAAAGAATTAATTGTTGTAGACTTAGATAATATTAAACCCACTGTTTTCTTCAAAAATCACGAGTATCCCTTAAACTCAATACCTTCAAATTTTATTTACCAAAATAGTTTTTATGCCGGTTACGCAGGTACTATTCATGCTCTTATTAGCTACGGTTTTTTCCCTGATGAACAAACAAAAATTGCTGTATTAGGTTCTGGAAATGTTTCACAAGGTTCATTCCATGCAATTTCAAAATTCTCCTCAAATGTACGGCTATTTTATAGAAAAACGATGCCTCTATTTAAAGAACAACTTGGAGAGTTTGATATAATTATTAATGGAATTGAAGTTGGAGAAAACGGAAGACCAATTATTTCAAAAAATGAACAAAAAAAATTAAAAAATAATTGTTTTATTATTGATGCTGCAGCAGATGCTGGAAATGCAATTGAAGGAACCCATGCAACAAATATTGAATCACCTATTTATAACGAAAATGGTCATACGTTTTATGTTGTTCCTAATACACCATCAATTGCCTATAGAAATATTAGTAAAATAATTAGTCAACAATTTAGCCAACATATCTATTCTAAGGATATTAGTCAATTTATTACTATTACTCATACTGAAAACAATTAATTATTAAAAATTTTTAGAATTAAATTAGTACAACGTCGCTTATGTTAACTCTGACGTTTTTAAGAGAAAAATACAAAGAGTTTTACCTTATAAAATATTCAAAGTCCTCAGAAGAATGCTCTGAGGGCTTTAAATTTGAATAATATTTTGTCTATAACTCAACGATTAAAATAATTTTGAGTTTTATTAAGAAAATTATTCCATGAACCAAACCTTTCTATAACTTCTATTTTATTTTTATATTCTTTCTCTTGAGGAAGTCTTCCTAAACTTCGTCTCAAATTGTTAAAATCTTGAATGAAGTTTTTGTCCTCTTGAATTAGCTTAAGTTTCTCTCTCAATATGTTATCCGATTCATTTAGTTGAATAAATATCTGACAAATTTTACAATTTTTATTGTCTCCAATTGTGTGATTATCATTTAAAGGAATGTGTTGAGAATGTACTTCTACCAATAGTCTAAGTATTTTTTTTCTATCATTCTGAATTTCGTTTTGGATAGTCACAAGATATTTCTCCGTTCTGATATTATCTATAATTTTTAAATAATCTTGCAATAACAGTCATTTCACTATATACTTTTGCTACTGTTAGCAATAGTGCTTTTTGCAACAACTAGACAATTCGTTCAAAGATATTAGTCTGAATGGATTGTTTTTTTGTATAAAAAAAGATACATAGAAAAATTCTAAGTACCTTTTATAGTTTAAATTTAATTAAGCTTTTTCAATGTTAGTTGCTTGAAGTCCACGTTGACCTTCTTCAACTTCAAAAGTCACTGCTTGACCTTCATCCAATGTTTTGAAACCATCACTTTGGATAGCTGAAAAATGTGCAAATACATCAGTACCATCTTCTTGTGTAATAAATCCAAATCCTTTTTCTGCGTTAAACCATTTTACTGTTCCATTAGCCATGTTGTTTTTCCTCCTATTTGCGCATCATTATACGCGTATTATATTGCAATAAATGTGATGCTAATAGGATTTAACATAATGACCCCATAACGCTCAAATTACTACTTACGTAGTATAACATTTAGCAATAACTTAAGCAAACCACTCATTAAATTTTGATGATTTTAAGAGAAAAATATGGAGATTTACCTTATAAAACATTTAAAGTCCTCAGATCAATTCTGAGGGCTTTTTAACTGATGATAATACCACATTATATCTACCATGAAATTAAATAACTAATTAGTAGTGTTTATCCTTAAATTTTTAAAATATCCTTTGGTTCCGATGTCTGTCCATAGCCCTATACTACCTTTTTTATTTTTCCCATGTTTGAGGTCATTAACAATTAAGCAAGGTTCTTTAGTATTATTAATAAATAATTTTGCTTTATCATCAATAACTTCAATTTTCATATGAATCCACTCATCAATATCAATACTTACATAGGATTCATATTCTCCAGGTGCTTCTTCTCTTAATCTGTCATATTTATAATCCGGATAAGAAAAATATTGAGTTGCTCTATTTCTTCTTAGTTGAACTGGGGCAGAACCATTTGTAGGTCTAACATAAATCCCTTCAAAAGTATCATTGCTTTCATCAATTCTGAAAGTTATACCAATAAAACCACGAGCATATTCTGGTGCATTACTTAATAGTTTGCTATAAACATCTACTTCAATTATTCCATTATGAAACTCACAGTCTATTAATTTTGCAAAAGTTGGTTCATCTTCTTTGTCAATAACAGGATCTTTAATTACTTTTAAAACTTCTTGATTATCTAACTTCTCTGCTGACATAAAAACATCATTTGATACAAACTTATGACCAATAACGGTTAAATTACTTTCTCTCATGGAAATTACCTCCAAATATTTATTAAAGCCATTATAAGCAGACTACAAAAAAATAGTAAGTAGCCACTTTTTAGTTAGCTACTTACTTTTTGGTTAGTTTTGAGATATTTTTTCTTGATATTCTACTCCCCATAACTTCATTGAATTTATAATAGGACGTAGAGTGTCTCCAATTTCTGATAAAGAATATTCGACTTTTGGGGGAACTTCAGCATAAACGGTTCTCTTTATCAATTTGTCTTGTTCCATTTCTTTAAGACTTTGACTTAACATCTTTTCACTAACACCTTGAATATTTCTTTTAAGCTCTCCATACCTTTTAGTCGTATCTAAAAGTTCTCGAATAATCAGTATTTTCCACTTATTACTTAGTAAA
>NZ_CP060721.1 GCF_014397115.1 Vagococcus carniphilus | reverse complement strand
AAAAAATATGGTGGGTATGGAGTAGACGCTGACGGAAATGGAAAAGCTGATCCATTCAATATTAAAGACAGTGCTTTTTCAAACGCTAACTATGTGAGTGCAAGTGGTGGCATGAATAATTTAAGGAAGGCAATCTTCGCTTATAACCATGCTGATTGGTACGTTGATAAAGTACTTGGATACTACAATGCCTATAGTAAAGGCGACTATAGACCTGTAAATGGTGGTGGTGTAAGTGGAGGACATGGTAAAGGAAAATACAAGTATCCGATACCAGAACCAATCGTAGTAACTAGTCCTTATGGGTACAGAGATTGGTCAATTGCTGGAGGTGGCGAATTTCATAATGGCATAGACTTTGCAGGTAATTCATCAACACCGATTCTTGCGACTATGGATGGTACAGTTGTTCATGCAAGCATGATAGCAAGCTACGGAAATTGTACAGTTATTCAACACCCGAATGGTAAATATTCTTTATACGCTCATCAGAGTAGTATTGGTGTAAGAGTCGGCCAAAAAGTAAAAGTCGGTCAACAAATTGGTGTCATGGGAACGACTGGAGATTCAACTGGAGTACATCTACATTTCTGTATTACAGATGGTTTATTTACTGGTTATCAAGATCCAAAACCGTTACTTGGTTTATAGAAAGAAAGGAGATATATGCAAACATACGATAGTCATAAATCAGTGAAAAGAGCGTATCAACGTAACACATTGTTGGTCGTTCTTTTCTTTGTTTTTCTGTTAAGTAGTAACTTTATTTTTCGAAATAATTCAAAAATAAAGCCAATGGAACCTGGTACTCAATTCAATCAAGCAGGTACAACAGTTACTTATATTTACTCTGAATATAGCTCATTATCAGATGAATTTGTCTTTGCTTTTAGCTTGCCATTAAGTGAAGTAAACGCACTTTATGAGTACCAGGTAATCGCAAAAGCTGACAAGATAACGAATGAAGATTTGCCTTTTGATATGAAAAAAATCGGACAAGATAAGTACGTTGTCTTTCTAAAAGAGTTGCCTAGAAAATGGAAAAAATTATCTGTACAGGTAACGGCTAAAGATGGAGAACATGACATCTTGGAAGGGGACGGAGCGTTTATTTTTGAGAGAAGAGCTGTCAAAGAAACTGACAAAAAACTAGCTAAAGATGTCGAGCATTACTCACAATTCTTTGTTGATACTCGAGTAAAAACAATTGAAAAAACGATTAAAGAAACCGAAAAAGAAATACAAGAATTGAAGAGCAATAATGACAAAATAAGAGCAGTTAATAAGCAACTTAAAGATAGTGAGTCACAAGAAACAGGGGAAGAATTAGAAGCTATCAAAACTAAACAACAAGATAATGAATCTCAAATAAAAATGAATGACGATGCGATTAAGGAGCTAGAAATTAAGATAAAAGATAACGAAGAAAAAATTGAAGCTCTAAAAAAATAAAGCTGTAAGCTAGTTTTATTCATCAAAAAGAGTGAACCAAAAATGTTGTTTTTGTGTGTGCGTGTCTATTATCGTAAAAAAAGTGTGTGTGCAAATAGCTAAATTTGGAACACAAAGGGTGTACCAAAAAGAGTGAATTTGTGTGATTTATGAAAAAAAACTGTACCCACCAAGAAACAAAACGCACTGCGTTTTCCCCCATATATGGGGGCAGTTTCCCCTTATGCTCTTCCCTGTGTTTTTTCTATTATTTTCATAAATACTTAAATATAACAAAATTAAAAAGATAAGAGGTTCTAAAGATGAGTAAAAAAGACTTGAAAATTAGAGGAGTAGAACCTGATATTGTTTTCAAATTAGACAATTTAGCTAAACAAAAAGCTATCTCTCGTGAAGAATACATGCGTCAATTATTAGAAAGTCATGTTCAAAGTGATGTAGTTAATTTTGAAGTGAATCGGTATGAGGAATTAGTTAAAAGTAACTTGGAAATCATTCGGATTAACACGGAACTAATGGGGCAAGTAAGAGAACTGTTGGACGAGATTGCTTATGGAAAAATAAAAGATGGAATGGAAGGAGAATAGTGTCATGACTTCAAAAAAAAATCGACGGCATTTATATTTTAATCAGACAGAAATGAGTCAGTCTGCACTGACTTATTTAGATGATTTAAGCGAAAAATATCCTACCAAAAACCCGACTGAACTGTTAGGAGAAGTCTTTAGAGAATATGAAACATTAAAAGCAGAAAAAATAAAAAATAGTGAATTAGCGATTGACTTAGCTGACCAGGTTGTTAAGAGATTAAGACCAATGTTTCTAAGAGCAGGCAATGCTGATAAGAACTCACGTATCTTGATTGAATTGGTAAATGGAATAATGTTTGAACAACAATACAATGACACAATAGTTTTAACAGATGAATTAATCACTTCACCAGTGAAAAAAGCAACTCGAAAAGTTGAACGAGATATCGAAAGTGTCATTAAAAGAAATACCTCTGATAAGTCTGATAGGACAGAAGTAGAATGATTACTTCTGGGGTAAATAATATAACTAAATTTGTTCAATCTAGTAATAAAAGTTTTATGGAATATGTTAAATATATTGATAGAGACGAAGCTATTCGAAACGCAAATTATGATAAGTATAATGCGATAAATTATGAGAATTATAACCATTACATGGATAACCCAAGTAAGGCAAGTGGCCTATTTAGTGCCACACATGATTCTCTTACTAAGGAACAAGTATCATCTGTTAGGAAGTTATTTTGTCAAGCTCAAGAGAACGGTTCTATCATGTGGCAAGACGTTATTAGTTTTGATAATAATTGGTTACACAAACATGGCGTCTATGATCCAAAAACTGGTGACCTAGATGAAGGAGCAATTCAAAAAGGTATCCGTGAGGGCATGAGCCGAATGTTGAAACGTGAGGACTTATTCAATACTGCTTTATGGACTGCTTCCATTCATTACAATACAGACAACATTCACGTCCATATTGCAACAGTTGAACCTAACCCAACAAGGCCAATAGGAGTTTATAAGAATAAGCTAACAGGTGGTACTTATTCAGCAAGACGTGGGAAAAGAAAGTTATCTTCTCTTGATTTAATGAAGCAAGCCGTCGCAAGTAATATCTTAGACCGTCATGAACAGATGACCGAATTAACTCGTTTAATTCGTAATGAATTATCTATTGCTAACCAGGAAGTAAGGCACATATATGACCGTGAATTAAGAGCGTCATTTATAGAAATTTATAAAGAGCTGCCAAGTGATAAAAGGTTGTGGAAGTATAACAATCAAGCCTTAAAATCAACCAAACCTAAAATAGATAAGTTCATTACTAATTATATTGAAAAATATCAGTATGAGAGTTTGCAGGAGGTAGATAAGTTAATAGATGATGAAATAAAAACAATAGAAGAAACTTATGGAAAGGGGTCTAAACAGGCCAATCGTTCAGAAGATTATCGCCAAACAAAATACCATGAAATCTACACTCGAATGGGTAACCAATTACTCCGAGAAATGAAACAATTTGATAAAGAACGCTACCTAAATAAAGAAAATAAATCGTCCTATTCAACTAAGCATAGCGTGGACAAAGCACTAAAGAGTTTAAATAAACTTCTCAATCCTAAAAAGAATTACAAGAATCAAAGAATCTATCGTGAGTTACAAGAAAATAACCAACAAGGAAAAGAACAAGACTATCAATTATAGTCCTGTTCTTTTTGCGTTAAGGAGGATAAATTCATGACAAAAAGAGTTACTCAAGATGAAATAGAACAAGCTAAGAATGTTGATTTAGTTTCTTTATGCCAGGCAAACGGTATCGACTTGTTTCAACGAGATAGTGAGAGAAATCAACTTAGATGGACTGAACATGACAGCCTGGTTATCAATACCAAAAAGAATATTTTTAAATGGTATTCCAAAGATAATGTTGGTGGCGATGCTATCAATTTTGTTAGAGAAGTATTAAACATAGCTTCATTCAGTGAAGCCGTTAGATTCCTTAATGGACAAGATTATAAACAAGCTGAGGTAGTAGTTGAGGAAGAAAAACCGTTTGACTATTACTTTCGAAATGAGAGTGATTTCTCTAATGCAAACGACTATTTATTGAATCGAGGGATCTCGTCTGAGATTATTGATTGTTTACATCAAAAAGGTTTTTTACAAGAAGTAAAGAGATATGACAAACCAGTTGAAAAATACGTCCCTCATCTTGCTTTTGTATGGGCCAAAGATGGTGTTGTTGCTGGAACAACTACACAAAATTTAACTTATGATTATGACCGTTTTGGAGAAAGCGGAAAAGACAAACCGAAAATTGTTGGTCATTCAGAAAAAGATTTTGGTTTCAATATTACTTTAGGAAAGCCTGAAAGTATTTATGTCTTTGAGGGAGCTGTAGACCTGTTGAGTTATTGGACTATGAACCCTAACTTAACCAATAGTTTTCTTTGTTCTTTAGAAGGGGTAAAGGAGCAATCGGTTCATAACTTTTTAAATTATGTCATTCTTTCTAAGAAAACTATTCCTAGTGATGTATATCTAAGTGTTGATAACGATGTAGCAGGTCATCGGTTGAATGACGCATTTAGAGGTTTGGAGTATTCTACACCCGATGGCGATACTTTAAAATTCCATACGAATATCCCAAATGATTTAGTTGTTCCTAAAGACTTAAAGACTCTTTATCAAGACTCTTTGACTCAATTAAATAGCTCTATGCCGATTGAATATTTAGCAGCTATTCATAAGTCGATTACTAATTTTTCTGAAAAACATGATATTGGAAATGGCATGGGCTATGAAAAATATTTTGTTTGTAAGGAAGAAAAAAAGAAACCTGAGTATTCATTAGAGGGTGCAGTTAAGCAAGTTATTTCTGATTATGACAAACAGCCCACTCATGGAATAGAAGCAGTCAAAGAAATGATTAAAATAGGAGGTTGGTTAACTTTACCTGAAGAAAAACTCTTTAATAAAGTTGTTTCTTACATTGATTCATACGAGAAAGGAAATATGCAGATTGAGGATAATTTGAAAAAGGATTGGAATGATGTTCTTACTTCAAAAAATCAGCAATCTTTTGACAACAAACAACATTTATTTACGAATCAACGTGACGAGCGATTGAAAATTATTAAAGATGATACTGATAGTAAGAAACCATTTAAAGGCATTTTGGAGAGGAAAGACTCAGCTCCAGTTTTATTCTTTGAAGCAGAGAATCGAAAACAAGCAGTTACATTAGCAAAAAACTATGGGTTCTATGCTTTAGATAAAGAGGATAGCAAAAAATATAAAGTAAATAATCCAAATAAAAAAGCTCAATCTGATCAGCAAGCAATACCAACTAAGATGAAACGTCAGTTTGTTCAAACTCTGTAATAGAAAGGAAACTAGTTATGGCATATCAATTAGAGCATGATAAAAGTTTAAATGCTATTAAACCATTTAAATATATTGAAAAAAATGAGGTTTTAACAGGCATTAGTATGTGGTTAAGATTTGCACCTAAGTTTAATGATAAAGAGTCTAACCCACAAATGAAAATTGACAATCAATTTTTCAGTTACAACCAACTAGTTAAAGTCGGTTTTGATAATGAAACAAAACAGTTCTCTTTTTCAAATAAAACTGAAATTGAATATGAAGTTGTTTCTTATAGCAAAGCAGTAGCAGAAAAGGAAGAATCAGAACTTACTAAAAAGCTTAATAAACTTGTAGGTTTTGAAGTTCCAATGAGTTACGATACACCAATTGAGAAAGAGGAATTTGATTTTATTATTAACAACTATGGTTCACTTTTTGAAAATGATAACTCCTTACAAACATTAGGTATTTGTTGGCATGAGTTGTAAAAATATTCAATCTAGGAAATAAAAAAATTATAGATAAATGATTTAGGGGGTAAGTATATAATGTCATCAGCAAACAATTATAGAGAATTATATAAAAAGGGTCTGAATGAAATTTTCAATTCAGGCTCTTTTTTAGAGTCACATCTATCCTTCTTAGATATGGCCAGTTATCAATACAAACTACCAATTCATAGCATAGTGCAGCTCTTTGCAGTCAATCATGACTATCAGTATATGGCAACTTATGCTAATTGGAAGAACTATGGTAGGCAAGTCACAAGTGGTCAAAAAGGGACAAAAATATGGCTTGATAATAAAGCAGTCAATCTGTTTGATGTTAGGCAAACAATAAAGGTAGAAGATAGTCTTATCAATAACTTTACTTTTATTAACTCGGATAATTTCCTGAAGATACTTGAAGCTGATTCTACTGGTAGCATAAACGATAAAATTCATGCATATGTGATTAACCAGGTTAATTCTGTATGGACTGATGAAAATAATGTGAGAAAAGACTACGTGATTCAGTCAAGTCGTCGCTTACTAGAAAAACAACTAAATGCACCTTTGAGTAATACTGACGAATTAAAACAATCTATTTCTAACGTTATGGATCAAGATAACTATCAAATGACAGATATGCTGAAAGATACGCAATTGAGCATATTTTTACTTAAAAATGCTGTTAAACAAATGATGTTAGTTGAGAAGAATCACCAAGAAAACTTAGAAACAAAACAAGCAGTTGATACTGAAGCTTTGATTTTACCTAAAGCTAATGATTTAGAAGTTGATGATACTTGGACGTTATTAAATCCTTCTGAAGATATTGAGTATTATGAGGGAGAGTATTACCTGGTAGATTCTAAAGGAAATACAATTCCAACAGAATTGGAGATACTGGAGAATGACGATAAATCAGTTCTTTACTATCGTGAGAAATTTGCAACAAATGTTGAGGTATTAGAAAAATCTGAAATTAAAGAAAAAGAAGTTAAAACAGAAAAAGTTGAAGTTGTTCCTGAAGAAAAGAAATCAACTTTTATCTTTGACAATGGTATTGATTTTCTTAAAAGAATGACGGTTGAAGTTAATGAGGAAGCAAAAACAGTAAGAGTTCTGGTAAATAATAGTGTTCATTATCCTAAAGGCGGTTCTCTTAAATCTAAAGAATTTATATTTGAAGTGGTTGAGAGCTCAAACTATGCACCAAACACATTCTCATATAATGCTATTAATACTGATAATACAACAATTTTTACAAATAATATTAAAGAATTACGTGGTATTTTTCAGTCGTTAAAAGAGTGTACTTATACAGATGAAAACTTTTCTATTGAACAACGATTAACACTGCAGCACTTGGAACATTTTGTTATTACTAACGGTGAAGAAATTTATGGGAGAACAGCCTCATTAAATGAGTACATAGATTACTTTGAAAAAAAGGACGGTGTTCTAAGTGGTTTAAAAACCTACGAAAAGGTAGATTTAAGTCAACCATTTACTTTGTTTAATCAGCCTGATATTACCTTTCAGTTATTAGAAGATAACCAGGTATTGTTAATTAACTTTACAGACCAAACTCAATTAAAATTAGCCGTAGAAGTAAGTGATTCACTGGGAACTCATCGTTTCCAATTTGATAATGAATCTAATAAATTCAAAGTTGAAAGTCAAAAATACTTATTAGAAGAACTTGAGTTAGCAACTGTATCATCAAACTATTTGAATGATACGTTTGGTAAAGTTTTATTCAATAAAGAATTATTTACAGGTTTAGAGAAGATTAGTGAATCTAAGCAAATGAGTTCAGAACCTGTTAAGTATGAATATGTTAAATTTGTGGAAATTAAGGAAAAACATATTAATTTCATGTTAAAGAGAGGTTCGGGGTTTGAGGATGGAAAACTAAGAATTAAACATATTATAGATTCGGATTTACCAACCAAAGATAAAGTAGCTCTGTTGAAAGAAGAATATGGGGTAGGTGGTTCTAGTGGTCGTCCAGTTGATGAAGGTCTTGATTTAGCAGAAAATCACACGGCTAGAGGGATTAAGCTGATTCAAGCAGGAACAGAAGTAGAAAATACAGTTCTATTAAATTGGGGAGAAGTTTATAAGAGACTTGAAAGTTTAATTCAAGCGAATGCTTATTTGACAGATGAAGAGTTAGAACAATATTACGCTGAGTATGGCCGTCCAGAAGTAGAGTCTTTATCATTATTTGATTTTGATGATTCTCCTAGTATTGAGGTTATGCCAAGTTCTTCAGATATCAATCAAGTTGATACTAATTTAGTTGATTTTAATTTTGAGGAACACCAAGATTTATATCCTAAAACGAATAGAGAAAAAATAGAAGCTAATATCAATGCCTTAAAATTACTGAAGGACTTAGATGACAGTAAACGTTTGGCAACTCCTGAAGAACAACTAGTATTAGCTAAGTATGTGGGGTGGGGCGGTTTACCTGATGTATTCGATGAAAGAAAAGAAGCATATAACGAGCCAAGAATGACTCTTAGAAGTTTAGTATCTGAAGCTGAATACAGAAGTATGAGAGAATCAGTTTTAACGGCTTATTACACGTCTCCTATGATTATTAATGAAATGTATCAAAAGTTAGAAGATATGGGCTTTACTGGTGGCTCAGTTTTAGATCCAGCCATGGGAACAGGTAATTTTTTTAGTGCTATGCCGTCACACTTAAAAGAAAACTCAACTTTGCATGGTGTTGAATTAGAGGGCATTACAGGGAAGATTGCTAAACAGTTGAATCAAACTGCCAATATTCAAATTAAAGGCTTTGAAACAACTAAATTTAAGCCACAACAGTTCGATATCGTAGTAGGTAACGTTCCTTTTAACAATTTTACCATTGAAGATAATCAATTTAAGAAGTCATATCTGATTCATGATTATTTCTTTAAGAAATCTCTTGATTTAGTTAAGGACGGTGGGATTGTCGCTTTTATTACTTCTACTGGCACATTGGATAAAAAATCTAAGGAATTTAGGCATGAACTCAATGAACAAGCTGATTTCTTAGGTGCGGTTAGGTTACCAAATAATGCGTTTAAAGATATTGCTGGGACAGACGTAACTACAGATATTATATTTTTCCAAAGAAACGACAATAAAATCAGTAAACAAGAATTGTGGTTAGATAGTTCAGATAATATTGCTCATGAAGGTGTTCGATACAATGACTACTTTATTAGTCATCCGAACCAACTATTAGGAAGAATTGAAGTGAAGCACTTTAATGGGTTAACTTTTTCTCTGAAGCCATTAGACGAACCGTTACAAGAAACACTTCATAATCGTTTAACTAATATTCACGGACAAATCAGTGAACCAGTCCTTAAAGAAGTAAATGCTGCTTACATGAAAAATGATTCTTTAGTAGAAACACAACAAGTAATTGATCCTGAAACTTTGCCACTATTTACTTATGTTATTGCTGAAAATGGGGATATTCTTTATCGTGATAACGATGATGTTTCAGTGATTCAACCTAAAACGGCCGTACAAAAAAGATTACGACAAGGTATTTTATTAAGAGAAAAAGTCCAGGAACTAATTGCTTTACAACAAGAAGATTATTCACTTGAAGAATTTGAAACTGTTCTGACAGACTTAAACACTAACTACGATAGATTCGTTTCTGATTATGGGACAATCAATGATTATCGACGTCAATTTGAAAAAGATATGTATTACCCTATTTTATTAGCCTTAGAAACCAAAAATGAAGATGGTAGCTATTCTAAAAGTGAATTGATGTATGAACCTACTATACGCCCATTGAAGTCTATAACATCAGTCAATAGTGCTGTTGAGGGACTACACATTTCTTTAGCAAAAAGAAATAAAGTTGACCTACCTTTTATTCAATCCCTTTATTCAGATAAATCTGAGGAAGATATTATTAATGAATTAGGTGACTTAATATATTTAGAACCAACAACACTTGAATGGCAAACGAGAGAAGAATATCTGTCTGGAGACGTTAAGTCCAAGTTACATCTAGCTAAAGTAAAGTCTACTGAAACACCTGATTTATTTCTTAGAAATGTTGAAGGCTTGTTAAAAGTACAACCTACGAGGGTTGAAGCTAAAGATATTGATTTGACGATTGGAACAAATTGGATACCTCAAGATGTATATGAAACTTTTTTAAAAGAAGTTTTGGAAGTCCCTAACTACTATCTACGTCATGAATATATTCGCTTGAACTATGAGAAGTTTAAAGGCACGTGGTTTATTACTGGCCAAAATGCTTTGAAAACTTCTTATATTATTAATGACCAATTCGGAACACCTAGAGCTAACGCACTTTCTTTATTCAATGACGCTTTAAATCTGAAAAAAGTAACCATTTACGATAGTGAAACTTATTATGAAGATGGCAAAGAAAAAACCAAACGTATCTTAAATCCAAAAGAAACCATGTTTGCCAGGGCTAAACAAAATGAACTTTACAATGCTTTTAATGATTGGGTGTTTAAAGATTATGAGCGTACAGAACGTCTTGTTTCTATTTACAATGAAAGATTTAATCGTTTTGTTCCAAGAGTATACGATGGATCTCATTTAACATTTGATAGCCTTAATCAAAATTACGAATTAAGACCACATCAAAAAAATGTGGTATCTCGTATTACATCTGAAGGTAGGGCATTAATGGCTCATGTGGTAGGTGCAGGAAAAACTCTCTCAATGATTTCTGCAGGTATGACGATGAAAGAGCAAGGAACAATTCATAAGCCAATGTACGTCGTTCCTAACCATTTAGTAAATGAGTTTGCCTTAGATATTGTTAAGTTTTATCCAACTAAAAATGTCCTCATCACAACTAAAAGGGACTTCCAAAAAGAAAATAGAAAACAATTTGTGGCAAAAGTGGCAAGTGGAAATTACGATGCAGTCGTTATCGGCCATAGTCAATTTGAAAAGATTCCTTTGAGTAAGGAACGTCGGAAAGCCATGATTGAAAAAGAAATAGATGTGTTGAGAAATGCGATTGCTGAGGAAAAAGCTGAAAATAATGATTCTTGGTCACTTAAACAAATGCTTAGGTTTGAGAAAACTCTTGAGAAGAACCTGGAAAAATTAAATAAGGAAAGTGATAAAGATACTCATATTACTTTTGAAGAAACAGGGGTTGATTTTCTGTTTGTTGACGAGGCTCACGTTTATAAGAATCTCTATACTTATACCAAGCTTTCAAACGTTGCAGGTGTTAATTCGTCTCATTCGCAACGTGCTTCAGATATGCAGATGAAAATTTCTTACTTACAAGATACCAATACAGGTGGTAAAGGAATTGTCATGGCAACAGGGACACCTATTAGTAATTCAATGAGTGAACTTTACACCATGCAAAGATATTTACAACCAGATATGTTAAGACAACTAGGGTGTGAAACGTTTGATTCTTGGGCTAGTACGTTTGGAGAAATCACTTCTTCTTTAGAAATTACTCCTGAAGGCAGTGGGTATCAAATGAAGGATCGTTTTGCTAAATTCCATAATCTACCTGAATTAATGAGTAATTTTTCTCAAGTAGCAGATATTCAAACATCAGACATGTTAGACTTGCCGACTCCTGACATTAAAACAGGAAAAGCACAAGTAATTGTGACTGAACCAACAGAATTCCAAGAGGAAATGATGGAACAATTTGCAGAAAGGGCTGAATTAATTAGAGCTGGAGAAGTTGAACCGTCAGAAGATAACTTGTTAAAGTTAACTCATGAAGCCAAATTAATGGCCATTGACGTTAGATTGTTAGACGAAGATTTCCCTAGCGGTTCTAACAGTAAACTGGAAACATGTAGTCAAAAAGTTTTTGAAATTTGGAAAGACTCACAAGAAAATCTAAGCACTCAAATGATTTTCTCTGATAGTGGCACACCTAAAAAGGATAAGTTTAACGTTTATGATGAATTGAAAAATCAATTAATTGCTAAAGGTATTCCCTCTGAAGAAATAGCTTTTATTCATGACGCTAAAACAGACCAGGATAAAAAAGACCTTTACAGTAAAGTGCGTACTGGTACTGTCCGAGTCTTGCTTGGTAGTACAAGTAAAGTTGGTACTGGTACGAATATTCAAGATAAGTTACTTGCGGTTCACCATATCGACTGTCCCTGGAGGCCGTCTGATATTGAACAACGGAACGGAAGAATCGTTAGACAAGGAAATGAAAATAAAGAAGTAGAGATTTTTCAGTATGTGACTAAAGGCACGTTTGATAGCTTTTTATGGCAAACACAAGAAAATAAACTCTTGTATATTAATCAAATCATGAATGGGAACTCTTTGGCCCGTTCTAGTGCTGATTTAAGTGAAACTGTATTGAGTGCTGCTGAGATAAAAGCTTTAGCAACTAGTAACCCTTTTATTGCAGAAAAAATGAATGTTGAAAATGAGCTGAATCAACTCCGTTTAGTTAAGAATCAACACACTCAATCACGATTAAAGACAATGAAGAAAATTAACGAAACGTATCCTAATCAAATTGAACTTAGTAACGAAAGAATAAAAAACATGTCATTAGATGTGTCGAGCTTTACTAAAACTGATGAGTTCAACATGACCATTGCTGGTACTACGTTTACAGAACGTAAAGAAGCAGGTGACTATTTGATTAGCTATATAAGTAATAGTCATCTTTTATCTTCAGATAAAATAGAAATAGGAGAGATTGAAGGGTTTAAATTGAGTGTTCAGCCCTCTTCATTTTCAACTTATATTATGACTATTAAAAAGAATCATGAATACCAAGTAGACCTAAATCTTCAATCTGGAACTGGCAGTATTTTAAGAGTTGAAAATGTCATCAATAAAATTGATAGCCTATTAGAATCTGAAAAAGAATCTGTTGAAATGCTGAAAAAAGAACTAGAAAAAATGGAAGACCGAGTGGATCAGCCATTTCCAAAAGAAGAACGGTTAACGACTCTTCAGAAAAGACATTTTGAGCTAGAAAGCTTAATTGAAAAAGGAACACTTGAAAAAGAAGCTGAAACAGCAAAGAAATTTGTAGAAGGAAAACAAAAATCTCAATCTCAACAAGTCAAATCAATTAGCCATAAATCGCAAGGAATGAGTATGTAGTTGCGTTTTATTTAAAATGATGTTACTATTTTACATATAGATAACATATAGTTGAGAGGGAATTTTTATGAAATTAGAAGATGACTATATTTCCGTTGATGAAGCTTACTTTTTGTTGAAAGGACTAGGATTAGTATCTCAAGAGCAAACCGTTAGAAGATGGATACGAGAGGGAAAAATTAAAGGTCACAAAGAATCAAATAAATTAGGTTACCAGGTGTCACTTAACTCATTAGAAAATTATGTTTTAGAGAGAAGAAAAGTCGAACTAAGTAGACAATTAGTTTATCGAAAAGGGTATATACAAGGCTTTGAGGACGCAAAGAAATTAATTGAATATAGAGCCAAAATAAGAGAGGATAGTGATTAAAATGATGATTCTATCAGGAATTAGTCGGTTTGTTAGTGAAGTTATTGGGTTAGTTGATTTGATTGCAGGGAGTATTGTTCAATTTATTTTTTGGTTGTTTAAGATGTGGTTTAGCTATTTATCGACGACTATTTCTACTGGAGGAGCGTTAAGCGTATTGGCATGGGGACTAATGATAGGAAGTATTCTGGTATTTGTAGGTGCTTTGATGTATCTATTTAAATATCTAGGTATTTGGTTATTAATAGTCGTTCCTATTCTCACGTTCTTTTTAAAAATCTTTATCATGATTTTTATCTTTGGTTTAATGTTTGTCATGATTTCAAATGTAGTAAGAAGTATTAGAAATAAATTTAATAGAAAAGAGGATAATCATTATGCTTAAATTAAGCGAAGTTGCTATTCAAATAGATAAAGAAAATGCAGAAAAAATGGACTTTATCAATGTAGAGAAAATTGGTGCGGGAAGATATGGAGTCGTGGCTTATGAAGCTCTTAGAAATTATCAGCCCTCAGTTTATTGTAAATTTGGTTTTGAAGAAACATTAGAACAATGGGTGCTAGACCAAAATGACCATTGGACCAAAAGAGAAATGGAACTATTTAGTCAGATTAAATCTAACAGTGATCAATTATTGGTTATTGATCCAATGGAAAGGATTAGACAAAGTACGTATGCCCAGGAGCAAGCTATTGAACAAGTCAGACAAGAAATTATTGAAGAATTACCTACGTGGGAAAGTTCTTTGACTTTGAGTGATAATGTAGCTAGTTTTTAATTTTACACGTTGTTAGAGGGCGATTCTAAGGCATTTAAAAATTGTTAGGTGGATAATTAACTGAGTATTACAAACTAAAAAGCACTTTTTAAGTGCTTTTTTTAGTTTGTATATTTTGTAATTAAATGATTTGCACAAGTTGTATTTTGAAGCTTATTTAGAAATTGGCAATTAATATCAGCAAAATCATCATTTTCAATAGTCAGCAAGACCACATTACCAACAAATTCATAATCTACACCGTGAATTGTAAGTTCCATTATGGGCTGGTTACTTTTCATTTTTCCATTTTCATCAATGACTGCGAAAAGATTATCTATTATATGGACTAATTCTATTGTGTCAGTTCCAATTAATTTATAAAGTTGATTAAGTGACTCTTCATTGCTTTTCTCAATATTGAAATATTCTGTTTCTACTATATTTACATTAAATTTATTAACTACTTTGAATAAAATTGATTGGCTTTTGTTTGTCATTTTGATAACTTCCTTTCTATTTATCTAACTAACAATCCTGATAGACTGCAGTCTTGTTAGTTAGTCTGTATTAAATAAATGCCTGGTATTTTTTATAAGTTATTAGTATGCCATGTTCTCTAATATCCTGATGTAAGAAAGCTAGATTGTCATCTGAAGTTTTTACATACGTGTCATAGATTAGATTAAGAATTTCTTCCTCGTTAAAGTCTGTGATGTCGTTAATGATTTTTTTGAAGATTAACTTAGCTAAATTTTTGTGACCATACTTGGATAATTTTTTTATAACGTTTACTAGTTTCATTTTTGCCACGTTCCTTTCTTCTAAAGTTGTTTTGAAATTATTTTTTAGCGAATGAAATTATTTTTTATATTGTTTGTCATTTGCTGCTTTAAAAGTTTTTCAATTTTGTTAAAAAAGAAAGGGAGAGCTGTAGTAAAATAATTGTAGTGAAACGTTAAGCAATTAATTTACGCCCCTTTCTTTTTTGGCTAAATTGATGTATTTTACTTTTAAGCAAATGACTGATATAAAAAATAATTTCGTCAAACAATAGAAGTGAGAACAAGTTAGGTTACCACTATTTTTCTTTTAAAAAAACAAGCTAGAACCTTATAAAATATAGGTTTCTAGCTTGTTTTATGTTATACTATTTAGGTAGCAACTTAATTGTTGCAGGTAGATAAGTTTGTGATGGTGGCGGGATCTAATCGAGAGTGAGGTGGTGCTTATGTGCATTCAACCAAAATCTAACGAAAGGAGCCAGCCTTTTGCTTGAATCTATTCTAGCGATTGCAATTCCAATTGTCGGTTTAATTACTGCTATTGTGAATCTTGTAAAAGCTATTGTAGAAGCTAAAAAAGAGCAAAAAAAATAATCATCATAGCTTTGGCAGGCAGATGATTATTTAATAATAATTAATGTCTTGTCACCGTCTTAAACGGTTCTACTTAGGGGCGTATTACTAGTACGTCCCTTACACTTTGTATTATATCATAGAATATTAACATTATAAAGTAGTTAACAATCTTAAAGATAGCACTAAACAATCAACATAATAGTTGGTTGTTTTTTTAGTTGTTCGCTTGACTAGAGAACAAGAGTTCGTATAATTAAGGGTGAAGGATGTGAAAATAATGTCTGAATACTACTTTAACTACGATAAAGAGCCTAGAGACGATATACTTTGTGTCGATATGAAAAGCTTTTATGCCAGTGTTGAATGCGTAGAGAGAGGTCTGAATCCCTTAAAAACAATGCTTGTGGTTATGAGTAATGCAGAAAGTGGTGGTGGTTTAGCTTTAGCTACTTCTCCAATGGCAAAAAAGGTGCTAGGAATATCTAATGTGACGAGAAAATATGATATGCCTTACCATAAAGACTTGTTGATTGTTCCTCCACGTATGAACCTTTATATCCAAAAGAATCTTGTCATTAATAATATCTTTCGTCAGTACGTATCAGATGAAGATATCCTGATCTATTCCATAGATGAAACCTTTATTCGAATAACGGCTTCCAAAAGACTATTTCATATGAATGCTTATGAGTTTGCGGTCCAATTTCAAAGAGAAATCTATCACGAAACTGGCTTGTTTTGTACAATCGGAATCGGGGACAATCCCTTGTTAAGTAAACTTGCTTTAGATAATGAAGCTAAGAAAAACAAAGATATGATCGCTACCTGGAGATATGAAGATGTACCAAACACTGTTTGGCAAATTAAGAATATGACTGACTTTTGGGGAATAAATACCAGGACAGAAAAAACATTAAATAATAAGGGGATCTATTCAATTAAAGAGTTAGCTAGTTATGATTACTTTAGTCTGAAGGCGAGTATGGGAATTATGGGTGAACAATTATTCGCTCATAGTTGGGGAGTGGACAGAACGAAATTATCAGACGTATACGTCCCTAAATCAAAATCTATAGGAAACAGTCAAGTGTTAATGAAAGATTATACAGACGTGACAGAAATCAAAATAGTTATAAGGGAAATTGCTGAACAAGTGGCTACAAGGATACGTTCCAGCGGAAAACAAACATCTTGTGTTAGACTAACCATAGGATACTCTAGATTTGATTCTGAACGTGGTTTTAATCGACAAACGACTATTCAACCAACTAATCAATCAAAGGAGTTAACGGCTCACTGTATGCGATTATTTGATAAATTTTATAACCCGAAAATGGCAGTTAGAAATATAGCCGTTAGTTACTCAAAATTAACAGATGATACGTCCCTTCAGTTAAATTTATTTGATGAACCAACAGAAATAATTGCTAACAAGGAGCTGGACGAGGTTGTCGATACAATCAGGAATCGGTATGGTTTTTCTTCCCTGGTACATGCGAGTAGCTATATGGAAGGTTCAACGGCATTAAAACGAGCTTCACTTGTCGGTGGTCATGCAGGCGGTAATGAAGGGATTAATCAATGATATTCGATAGGTTAGAAAAACAATTTTATGATTTGATTGCAGCGTTTGAAGCGGAGGAAATTACTTATAGCGAATTTGAATATGAATTTGCTGCATTCGGTGATAATACAGCCATTGCGGTTGGCGAAGAACTGTTTACTTTTTGGGCCAATATATCAGGAGATTACCTTCAGCAAAGAAAAAATGAATTAATTTAAAGAGGTGAGGAAATGATTGAATTAAATGATTATTACGAGGATCGTGGGATTGTAAAGTACAATGGTTTCTATCTATCTGAACACACGGCAGATATTAATACAGCCTCAATTGAAAGAAATAAAGTAATTGCTGGAAGAGATCAAATGTCAATGGAATTGATATTTGAAATTGTAGATTTTGCGATATATAAGAATAAACGAATCTCTATTCAATTGAACATTAAAGATATTGAAGGTAATTTTTTAGAAGATTATACAGGTTTTGTAAGTGGTTATGATGAAAGGTTTATTTACCTTAATAATGTACCAGTTCCAATCTCACAAATAAGAAATATTGTTGAATTAGACGAAATCCCCTGGTTTAAGTAAAGTAATGTAAGAGCCCTTTTGTCTTAATCTGTATCTGTAGTTATACTAATTTAAAAAGCTCTCAAGATAAGCATCTGAGAGCTTTATTTAATAAATTTATATATATAAATTAAAATTTTAGTAGAATATTCTGTTATTGAACAACAGACAATAAGTGGTTCTGTTGCAAAGTTTTAAATCTACTATCAAATAAGGTAGAATAATAGAAAAAGATAGCAGGAGGAATGACGATGAATCATTTTAAAGGAAAGCAATTTCAGCAGGATGTGATTATTGTAGCCGTGGGGGTTCTGTTGCAAAGTTTTAAATAAAGAATAAAATCCCTTACGGTATCTATGATTTAAGCTGGGATTCCCAATAATACCTTGATTTCAGTACAGACCGAAAACCCGAAGAGAGTGCCTTCTTTTCGGGTTTTCTTATATAATCCTCGAATGGCTTCCATGCCTTTAATCGTGGTAGAGGCAGTGCGTAAACTTCGATAGAATTTATTGCGTCTCTTTACTGGACGATGGTCTTGTTCAATCAAATTATTCAGGTATTTAATGGTACGATGTTCTGTCCCTTGATAAAAGCCGTATTCTTTTAGTTTCTTAAAGGCACTTGTAATAGAGGGGGCTTTATCTGTGACTACAACCTTCGGTTCATCAAACTGCTTCACTAACCGCTTAAGAAAAGCATAGGCTGCTTGTGTGTCCCGTTTTTTACGTAACCAAATATCCAAGGTTAAACCATCTGCATCGATGGCTCGATACAAATAATGCCATTTTCCTTTAATTTTGATGTACGTTTCATCCATTTTCCATGAATAAAAGGATTTTTTATTTTTCTTTTTCCAAATTTGATAGAGTAGTTTGCCATATTCTTGCACCCAACGATAAATCGTCGTATGAGAAACGTTAATGCCACGATCATATAAGATTTCTTGAACTTCACGATAGCTAAGGTTATAACGAAGATAGTAGCCCACGGCGGTTCTGTTGCAAAGTTTTAAATAAAGAATAAAATCCCTTACGGTATCTATGATTTAAGCTGGGATTCCCAATAATACCTTGATTTCAGTACAGACCGAAAACCCGAAGAGAGTGCCTTCTTTTCGGGTTTTCTTATATAATCCTCGAATGGCTTCCATGCCTTTAATCGTGGTAGAGGCAGTGCGTAAACTTCGATAGAATTTATTGCGTCTCTTTACTGGACGATGGTCTTGTTCAATCAAATTATTCAGGTATTTAATGGTACGATGTTCTGTCCCTTGATAAAAGCCGTATTCTTTTAGTTTCTTAAAGGCACTTGTAATAGAGGGGGCTTTATCTGTGACTACAACCTTCGGTTCATCAAACTGCTTCACTAACCGCTTAAGAAAAGCATAGGCTGCTTGTGTGTCCCGTTTTTTACGTAACCAAATATCCAAGGTTAAACCATCTGCATCGATGGCTCGATACAAATAATGCCATTTTCCTTTAATTTTGATGTACGTTTCATCCATTTTCCATGAATAAAAGGATTTTTTATTTTTCTTTTTCCAAATTTGATAGAGTAGTTTGCCATATTCTTGCACCCAACGATAAATCGTCGTATGAGAAACGTTAATGCCACGATCATATAAGATTTCTTGAACTTCACGATAGCTAAGGTTATAACGAAGATAGTAGCCCACGGCTACAATAATCACATCCTGCTGAAATTGCTTTCCTTTAAAATGATTCATCGTCATTCCTCCTGCTATCTTTTTCTATTATTCTACCTTATTTGATAGTAGATTTAAAACTTTGCAACAGAACCATATTTAGCTTTCGAGAATAATAAAAGTAAAAAGTTTATGCGTACTAAAACGCTAGGTATGAACTATTTGGAGAGTTCTATAAAATATAGGATAGAGCATAAAGATTACCAGCCGTTACAAGTGGATATAGTTAATAAAAAGTGGATTGATAAAAGCCAAGAGAAGTTTAAAAATAATAAGGGTTTAGAACGGTGGGCAACTGTACAGAATATTAATTACTTGAATGAAATAAATGCTCATTTGTATAAAAATAAAATGACTTTAAAAGAGCTAGATGAAATCAAAAGTAATGCTGAAAGCTTTATTGATAACTTTAATAAACAATTACTTAAAATTGACGATGAAATATACACATTAGAAAAGATGGCTGGCTCATTTAAGGAGTATAAGGACAGCTATTCAATAATGTACAGTTATAAGGCTGCTGAAACTGAAGAAGAAAGAAATAAAATAAAACATGATAACAACCATGTTTTTAGAAGATATGATATAGTTAAGAGGAATATCAAGTTTCTAAAAAGTAAGTATAATATCAGTGATGAAGCAGAATTACAAAGAAAACTTTCTACATTGAAAAATGACCGAAATTTATTATATGGTAGTTTAAATGTTAAAGGTGAAAATGTAATTGATTTAGAACATTTAGAACAACAAAAAAATAGGGAACGCAAAGAACATCATTCACTATAAAATAAATTGGCTAAGTTCCCTAATAAAAGAGGGGATATTATGGTTAATTGGGATAATATTTTAACGGCTAAAGAGGCTAGTCTGATGTTAGGTAAAAATGAAAAGTATATTTATATTTTATTTAAAATGAATTCAGATATGTTACTAGAAGGTACTGTAATTTTGAAAGGAAAAACATTGCTAATTTCAAGAGAAGGCTTTGAACATTTGCAATCCATTCACGCAGCTACAAAAAAGAAAAATAACCTTACTGAACATAATAGTAAGGGTTATAAAGAAGTAATAGCTTAATAAGTTATTTTATCGGCTGAAAAAGAGTTCCTTTAGGAAGGATTTTTTCCCTTCCCACTTATTAAATTTTTAACTTTTAGGAACTTGTCAATAAAACGTGAAATACCGCAGAGTAGCGAGGATATGTCACGAAAGTTTATTGACAGGTTACTATACAACTTATAAGAAAACAGGTTGGTGCAGGTTTCCAGCCTGTTTTTTTATTATGTTGTATAAAGTTAAAACATATTATAAATGTCAACCTCAATATGGGGTACCGTCATAAAAATGCGGTTATCTTAACCATTCAAAACGAATAACTTTACATTGAATACTGTAAAGTCACTCGTTTTGAATGGTTAAGATAAATGCGTATTTACAACCTTAATGAATCCAAGAAATACTATTTAAGCAAGATTTCTAGGATTTTCGTTTGCGTCCAAACTTTTATTTGGGAACGTTATTTTGAATGATTTTGCATACTTTATAAATCTTTAATGAACTAAGGTATCTTGAATTTTGAGGCGTTTCTTATATGTATTAAGGACGCTGGTTCATATGTCAGAATAGCGCCCTTTAACAGAATTATTTTCTAAAAAACAATACAAACTTTGATTCTGGAACATCCCTATCAAAATAAATTCAAGGTAAGTTTATTTTGACAAAAAACCGTCCGGACGGTATAATAATCTCATGGAATAACAAAAGGAGGGTAATCATGTCAGCAAAAAAACAGGACAAAAGAGCGCATCTGCTAAATGCTGCAATAGAACTCTTAGGTTCAAACGATTTTGATACTTTGACATTAGAAGCAGTCGCAAAGCAAGCCAATGTTAGCAAAGGTGGTTTATTGTATCATTTCCCCTCAAAAGAAGCATTATATGCTGGAATAACTGAACTTATTTTTCAAGACTTTGTATACCGATTTAATGAATTAGCTGAGAATGATCCTATAGAAAAAGGAAAATGGACTCGCGCCTTAATACATGCATACACTGATGATTTAAACAATTCTCAAGTTCTAAATATAGCATCTCATTCTTTTTCGAAATTGAATCCTACTGTTACAGAAAACATCCTCGTCCACTTCGAGTATATTCAATCAAAAATTGATGAGGATGGTATTGACTCTGTACTAGCAACAACAATTCGGCTTACCCTCGATGGTCTTTATTATTCCGAGTTCTTTAAGTTGGGACAAATCAATTTTGACTTACGAGAAAAAATCATCGAAAAATTAATTGAATCTACAACCTAGGAGGATATCACATGAATCCATATGTATTATTAATTGGCGCAATCTTATTTGAAGTATTCGGAAGTTCTATGATGAAGGCATCAAATGGCTTTAAGAAATTAGTCCCTACAGTTGGTTTAGTAATAGGTATGGGGAGTTCTTTTTACCTTCTCTCCAAAGCATTAGAACACATTCCGTTAGGAACTGCTTATGCAATATGGTCTGGTGGAGGAACTGCTCTTACTGCGATTGTTGGTATTCTTGTTTGGAAAGAAAAGTTTAATCTAAAAATATTACTTGGCTTACTAATCATTATAGCTGGTGTTGTGGTACTTAAATTGTCTCATTAAAGGAAGGTTGATGGATTATGAAAGGGTATGTTGCATTAGGAATTGCGATTATTAGTGAAATATTCGGAACATCTATGTTGAAATTATCTGAAGGATTTACGAATATATACCCCACAATTGGAGTAGCAATTGGCTTCTTCATAGCGTTCTATACATTATCATTGTCTTTAAAAACTTTGCCTTTAAGTTTAGCTTACGCAATCTGGTCAGGTGTAGGAACAGCTCTGACAGCTTTAATAGGTGTTTTGGTGTGGAATGAACCATTTAACATTCTTACATTTATTGGTTTAGTTATGATTGTCGGTGGAGTAATTATACTTAATCAAAGATCTGCTGACACGAAAACAAGCACTTCTCATTAATTAAATGGTATGAGTTCCTTATTGGTATGAGAACATCTTACTTCTTAGAGGGGCAGCATCCGGATTATACGGATTTACAATGATAAAGCAGGAAACCTTGTACAATAAGGTTTAATCTATTGAGATATAATCGAAATTACGTCAAATAAAGCGATTTAGTGTTTTGTTGTATGACTTGTCTCAAAAACGAGGTGAAATTTTGAAGAAAATCGGTTATGTACGCGTCAGTTCGACTAGCCAAAATCCTTCAAGTCAATTTCGGCAATTGAACGAAATTGGAATGGATATTATTTATGAAGAAAAAATTTCAGGAGCAACAAAAGATCGTGAACAACTTCAAAAAATGTTAGAGGATTTACAGGAAGGAGACATTATTTATGTTACAGATTTAACTCGGATCACTCGAAGTACGCAAGATTTATTTGAATTGATTGATTTAATACGAAATAAAAAGGCAAGCTTAAAATCACTTAAGGATACATGGCTAGATTTATCAGAAGATAATCCATATAGTCAATTCTTAATTACGGTAATGGCTGGTGTTAACCAATTAGAGTGAGACCTTATTCCTATGCGTCAGCGTGAAGGAATTGAGCTCGCAAAGAAAGAAGGGAAGTTTAAAGGACGGTTAAAGAAATATCATAAAAATCACGCAGGAATGAATTATGCAGTAAAGCTATATAAAGAAGGAGGTATGACTGTAAATCAAATTTGTGAAATTACAAATGTGTCTAGGGCTTCATTATATAGAAAGCGGTTCTGTTGCAAAGTTTTAAATAAAGAATAAAATCCCTTACGGTATCTATGATTTAAGCTGGGATTCCCAATAATACCTTGATTTCAGTACAGACCGAAAACCCGAAGAGAGTGCCTTCTTTTCGGGTTTTCTTATATAATCCTCGAATGGCTTCCATGCCTTTAATCGTGGTAGAGGCAGTGCGTAAACTTCGATAGAATTTATTGCGTCTCTTTACTGGACGATGGTCTTGTTCAATCAAATTATTCAGGTATTTAATGGTACGATGTTCTGTCCCTTGATAAAAGCCGTATTCTTTTAGTTTCTTAAAGGCACTTGTAATAGAGGGGGCTTTATCTGTGACTACAACCTTCGGTTCATCAAACTGCTTCACTAACCGCTTAAGAAAAGCATAGGCTGCTTGTGTGTCCCGTTTTTTACGTAACCAAATATCCAAGGTTAAACCATCTGCATCGATGGCTCGATACAAATAATGCCATTTTCCTTTAATTTTGATGTACGTTTCATCCATTTTCCATGAATAAAAGGATTTTTTATTTTTCTTTTTCCAAATTTGATAGAGTAGTTTGCCATATTCTTGCACCCAACGATAAATCGTCGTATGAGAAACGTTAATGCCACGATCATATAAGATTTCTTGAACTTCACGATAGCTAAGGTTATAACGAAGATAGTAGCCCACGGCTACAATAATCACATCCTGCTGAAATTGCTTTCCTTTAAAATGATTCATCGTCATTCCTCCTGCTATCTTTTTCTATTATTCTACCTTATTTGATAGTAGATTTAAAACTTTGCAACAGAACCTTTCGACTTATCCAAAGACTTTTCACCCAAATCGAAAGAATATTAGAAATCAATAACCTTGAAACTATCACGACAGAAGTAGTGGAAGCTGCACGAGATAGTTTAGTCATTGGAGTAAAATAAGTAATAAAAAGGACTATTTCATTTAGCGAAATAGTCTTTTTTTGTTCTATTAGTGCAACATAGCGCTTGAAGTTAGTGCGAAATAAAACCATAATTTACAATAAAACCAATAAAATAGAACGACTAATATTTTAGAAAATATAGTGTTCAGAGAAGGCTTTTAAGCGATTCTAGAAAGTTTAGGTGAGTAGTTTGTGTTAAAAAGCATTAGAATCCTCTTGCATTAATTTTTGAAGAAGTGTATCAAAGTTAATCGCTAAACTTTTATTTAAATTTGAACTATTCGTATTTTTGTTTATAAATTTCAACATAAGACATATAATAAACACCTCTATCGTTAAAATTTAGATTTATTTCAACGATAGAGGTGTGATTTATCAATTTATGTGAAAAACTATATTCTATTTTGAGTATTCTATTTTTATATTTAATTGAGGATATTTTTCATTTAAAACAATATCAAGTGATCTAACAAAATTATCACAAGCTGGTTTAACTAAGTTAAAATAATCATTGTAGCTTATAATATGGCCTTCATGTACGATATTATTCCTAAAAGAGTAGACATATTTCCAGTATTGAGATAAGGAACAATCAGGGTCTTCAAAATTAAATTTATAAGTTTCTGTTTCTAGTTTTGGTCCGATGTGGTGTTCTAGAACATTTTTATAGGAAACATGCCCATTAGGTTTGTTTATTATTCCCTCTTCAATGAATTTATTAAATATATAGTATACAAAAATTTCAAATCCTGTTTGCATATTAATAATTGATGAATTAAAGTTTTTATCAAGTTCATTTTCTTTAGATAAACAAAAATAATAAAAGGCATCAATCATTCGATCCATCTTTTTATCTTCCAGTTTACTTAATAAATAATTATATTCATCTTCTGAAGTAAATAAGGGTTTGTGTTCTCCTTCCGTAGGATAATAGATACTATCAACATTTATTACTGTTGCAGCATGGGATACTATTCTTAAGTCTAGACTATAAGTAAATAGCATATCTACATGATCTCTATTAGCGTTATTAAGTAGAAATAAATTAGCATATCCAAATTTTGATTTAATTATTTTAATAATATCATTAATTGTATTAAGGCTATTTTCTATTACCAAACCTTTATCTTGGTCTGTAACTTTAGTACATTTTTTTTTAGTGAATCCATAGCATTTTATGACAGATGACATATGGTCATGTTTGACTTTTTCGCTATATATAAAAATTTGTTCTCTATTAATTACTTTAAAAGCAAATCCTTCGGATAGACCTAATGAGAAAGGAAGATGTGTTTCATAACAAATTATTGTCTTTGCTTTTCTAATAAAATTAGGTTCTGTACTTAAAATAACTTTAAAAGAGCTAAATATCTCTTCCTTTATTTGTTTTTGGTTAGTTGGAATATCCATCGTGGATTCAAGTATTTCTTTCATAGTGCCCATCCTCATTTTTTATTGATGTTAGAATTTATTGAAACTAACAATTATGTTTAATGATTGTCGTCTTTATTGAGATAACGGTAAATTGTAGTTCTAGAAACATTCCATTGTTCTGCAACTGTTTTTATAGGTGTTCCACTATCTATTAATCTTTTCATCAGCTGAAAATCTTGTTTAGTTAATTTTTCTGGCCTACCTCCAAAGCGTCCTCTTGCTCTAGCAGCTTCTCTCCCAGCTGCAGATCGTTCAAGTATTAAGTTTCTTTCGAATTCAGCAAATGCTGCAAACAAATGAAACATCAGTTGGCCAGTCGAACTAGACTTATCCATAGTGATGTTTTCTTGAATACTATAAAAGCTGACTCCTCTGTCATTTAACTGATTCACAATAGTAATCAAATCTTGCATATTTCTTCCTAGACGGTCTAATCGCCAAACAACAATTGTATCCCCTTCTCTTGCAAAATCAATTGCATTTACCAATCCAGGTCTTTTACTTTTTGCACCACTAATTTTATCTGTAAAAATTTTTTGGCACCCTTCAGATTTCAAACTATCTTCCTGAAGATCTAAATTTTGTAATCCTGTTGAAACCCTTGCATATCCAATTTTCATAAAAGTCAGCTCCTTGTTAAATTTATTGTAACATAACTTAATTAGATAGCAATTAATGAACGTTGATTAGTGAATGGGTTAATGAACATTAAAGTGTCAAAAATATATCAAAAAAAGTAAAAAATAAAAAGTGTCCAGTATATGGTGATTTACTGGACACTTTTAGTTTTTAAAAATTATTCAAATTCTATAAAGTCAGAAAAAAGAAATTTAATTAATTCTTTGTATAATCTGTCCTTAAATTATTGATTAGCTTTACACTTGTTATTTTTCTATAATAGATTGAGAGCACATCAATCTAAAAAAATAAAATAGACCTATCAAGGATTTTTCGAGTCATTCCGTTTAACAGTCGAATGATTTACTCACACTTGATAGGCCATTTAATTATTGGTAAGGATTTTTTCAAATTCCCACGCCTTTCTTATATTACTTCTAGAACTCTTAATCTCCTAACATGTAACCTATTTCGTACGTGCTAATTAGTTTTCCTTTAAGTTGTTGCGTTTACTATTTGATTCAACAATAAACTTTAAGTATTAAAAACTAATCATGGGAATTTATCGTTCCTTACACTTAATTTATACCACAAAAGGAAATCGTTTTCAAATAAAAAGACTTAGCTTGTATAATTAATGAGATATGTTGGACAGTTGTTTTAGCTTTTTCCTAAAATAATCATAGTAATCAACAACAAATAAAAGTACTCTTGTTTAGAAGAGTTACTTCCTTTAGTAAGTTGGAATTATAAAAAAGTTACAACTGCTAAATTAGAGGACATAAAGAACTTTGAAGACTTAAATAATAATGACATGATCAGAATAGAGTTTGAAATAAAGAATTTTAATTATATGGATGGAAAAGAAGCATATGAACCACCTTTAGCCCTCCTGTCATGGGGAACTGATTTAGGAGAACCTATTTATCAATCTGATTCAATTCCTTTTACACCTTTAAAAATAGGAGAAACAGGAACCTTTATTCATTTTCTACATTCTGATAAGTCTGTTGAAAAAGTTAAAAAGGTTTATATGAGATATTATTATGCTGAAACACTATTAAATTTACCTATAGGAACTCATTCTAATTATGTAGATTCTGAGTTGGATGTAAATCATCAGAACTAAAATTATTCTTGTAAAATACAATTGGAAATAAAAAAAGACCAACAGCCCGCCAGCTGTTGGTCTTTTGGCAATAATATCATGCACTATCTTTTTGCAAACAAATTTTATCATATATATTTTAAAATAACCAATTTGTTGCCAATATAATGTTACTATTAAAAGATAGTAACAAAAGGAATAGTTAAAGTGATAATAACAGAAAAAAATTATAAAAAGAGTAAATTTTTGGGCTGTGTTGTAAATACACGTGTTAAGGATAAAATTGAGACAACAATAATTATTAGACTTAGACTAATAATTATAAAAAAGTAATCCATTATACTTAAATTTGACACATATAGTTCTGTTAAATTTTTCTCATAAATAATAGTCTTTGAAATTTTATCTAATTTATATTTTTCTTCAGTATTAAATGAATCTTCGTTATTGGAGCTATTAATTTCAGTAGTTTGATCCTTACTATCAATTAATAGAAATTTTGAAATATTCTTTTCAACGATAGTGCCGGTTAGCACCGAAATATTTAGCGCTATAAATGTAATTATTAGTATTTCTAATAACAGTTGAATAAAAACCAATTTTTTTTGCTCACCTAAGGCTAATAATATAGCTATTTCTTTAGTTCTATATTTTATTATCAAAAGTACGATTAATCCAATTATAGTGAAACAAGAAATAAAAGAACCGACTATTATGTATTTACTAATTGTATTAATTGATGTTATATTACTACCAATTTTTTGAAATTGATTATCTGTTGTTAGTATTTTAAAATAGCTATTTTTTAACTTATTATTTGAAAATTCTACAAAAGGTTGTAAATTGTCATAATTTTTGATTTTAAAAATAGGCATACCAATATTTATTAAATCTTCAATATCTGTGGCACTCATTATGCTGCCATCATCATTAGTGTAAAAACCTGGATTTAAATCATTAAAAATTTTATTTTGTTGAATGTTTATTTTTTTTACAAAATTATTTGAAAAATAGATAGTATTTAATTGTTCACTAGAAATTTCCCTATTCTTTTTTTTACTACCTTCGCTTAAATTGTCTAATGAAAAAATCCCAACTACTTTTATAGGTATTTCTAAATAATCTGCTTTGATGGTATCCATACCAATCTGTTTTATTTGTGTTTGTAAGGTAATTCTATCATTAATTTTTATGTTATTAATTTCAGCAAATTGATTAGATATAATTCCATTACCTTCTGAACTTTGGATTTCATTTTCAGAGAGTAATCTACCTTTAGATAATTTTATTTTTTTATTTTCTATATCGAGCAAGTTAGGATCGTTTACTCCATGAAAGAATAACGATTTATTACGGTCATCATCGCTATCATTTACTATTTCAAATTCAGTTGGATTTACGGTTCCCATAATATTGTATTCAAATCTTTCAACATAAGAGCTATTTCCAATCTCTTCTACTAAATCAGTGCTTAGAGTCTGTTTTTTGCTATCAAAGATTTCCTCTTTTATTTCTTTTTCTATTAGATCATTATCAATTATTAAAGTTGCTGAAACACCTAATTTATTTCTTATTTCATTTTCTATTTTCTTAGTGCTTTTATAAATTATTATAGAACTTGTCAGTAAGCAACCTAATATAAAAATAATTAAAAACAATAAAAGACTACGTTTTTTATTTCTTAAAATACTTAAAAATGCTCTATCAAACACTCTCATACAAATTACCTACCAGATTTATCTAATAAAATTTTTTGTTCTTTTTTGGGTATATCTTCCCATGAAACAAATTCTAATTTATACACGTATGTTCCCTTGTGAATTACTTTTCCAAAATTTTTACCTTCAGGGGATTGTCCTCCTGAAAAGGTTAAATAATTTTGTTCTTTTGAATGATTTGAATCTACTACAAGAACATGATATTTATCAGGAATTTGGACTTTATTTCCAAATCCATTAGGATCGTACTTATCACCACCATTATATGTAACTTCTTCAGGTAATATTGCGTATCCAATTGTTTTATTTAAAAAAGGATTTAGACGATCTCGCCACTCTTTACTATCTTTTAATTTATAATAAGAGAAAGATCCGATAGAAATCAAGAGTAAGAAAAAAATATATAATATTAATTTTTTTTTTTTTATGATAATCTCCTCCAGTTTTTTTAAATTTTGATTATCTTATTACAACTATTAGCGACAACTTCGTCATGCGTAACAATAACGATTGTCCTCCCTAATTGATTTACTTCTTTTAACAAATTTATAATTAAATCTCTATTTTTAGTATCTAATGCTCCGGTTGGTTCATCAGCTAGTATTATTTCATTTGGTTTTATAATACTTCTTGCAAGTGAAATTCTTTGTTGTTCGCCACCAGATAGTTCATAAATAAAATTTTTTTCATAATTATCTAATCCTACTTTTTCTAGTGCTTCTTTAACCAATTGTTTTTTTTCTTCTTTGTTTAAATTAGTATATTTTAATGCCATATATAAGTTGTCCTCAACTGATTTATGTTCTACCAAGGCGAAATTTTGAAATAGATAGGATATTTTATCTCTAATTATTTTATTCGATTCTATGCTATTAATTTTTGGCGCTTTTTTCCCAAATAGTATTAATTCACCTTCCGTTAAGTCTTCTATTAAACCAATTGTATTTAGGAGAACAGATTTACCAGCACCACTAGGACCTGTAATAGCTATCATATCACCTTTTTGGATTTCTAAATTTAGATTTGACAAAACTGTTTTGTTTTTATATTTCTTAGTGTAATTACGCAACTGGATTATAATCATAAAATTTCTCCCTTTAATGCATTGTTAAGTAATTGTTTGTCTTGTTTTTTAAACATAATAAAACTTATTGTAGCATCCACTAATATTAATATAGAAAAAATACATATTGTTATTTTTTCATTTTCTAACAATAAAGTTTCAATTAATCCGAGTACATAAATAATTAAAATATTTCTTATCTGTTGTTTATAGATGTCAGTATATTTATAACCTAAAAATTTCGATATTAGAATTTCTTTTTTTCCTATTAAAAATGTAACTATTAAAATAAAATAGGAGCTCAGCAGACTAATACTGATAAATATAATTAGTATAAATAAATAGAATAAAATACTCATTTTTATCATCTTTAATTCTTTTTCATACCCAGAACTAAATGAATTTTCAAAATTCAAATTATTTTTTTCTAATCCGTTTTTCGTTATTGCTTTATTTATATTTTCAATATTTTCTTTATTATTCAATATTTTCAGAGGATTATACAAAGCACCATCAAATAATCTGCTATTATTTTTAGTTAGAGAGAAATTATCCATTACTATGATTGCTGGATTAGTAAGTATTCCATTATTTTCATTAATCATATCTATATTATTAGAAAATAATTCCATTTTTTTGTTGGTGTAATAATAAATTGTAATCGGAATATCTTTTTCATTTTTATACATTTTATCAATAGGATAAAAATTATTAATATGTTGACCTAAGATGGATAGAATTTCTTCCTCATGCTCTTTTTCATGTGAAGAAATCAGCAATTTATATGATTTCTCATCTTTCTCTATTTTTTTAGTATCTAAATTTAAGGTATCAATATAATTCCAATTTGCTTGAACCGTGTTTATGTACTCATTTCCTTGAAAAGTAATGTTAGCCCGTGTATGCTGAGGTTCCAAATAGATTGGATAAAGCTTTTCAGCGAACATGTATTGAGCAGCGGAATTTTTTTCTAAATCTTTAAATAAATTTAAAAATTTATCATCTAGTTTACTAGTATTATTTAATCCTTCTTGAAATTCATTATCTACAAATTGATAACTTGATATTGTAAGATATTTTTCTTGTTCTTCATATAGTTTTTTTACATCTATTCTCATTTTTAGATTCGATAATTCCTTTGAGACAATAGGAATTACTAAAATAAGTAACGATAGTATTACAAATTTAGTAATGTAATTAAGATATAGAGCAGTTTTGGGTTCAAAAAAACCTTTAATTGCATTTAAAATGGTATATCTTTTTATGATAAGTAAAGATAAGAAAAGACTAATGTAATAAATTAATATTACCAATAATTGTAACAATGTTAACTTAAAAAAGTATGTTGAACTGACATTCGTTATTAATATATATTGTATGGGAATTGAAATGAGATATGTAAGTATAGGTAATACTAATACTTTACTATTTACCAACTTTAAAGCATCAATATTGGTATATCCTTGTAGCTTTAATACACCAACCATTTGTATGTTTTTAAGAGGGTTAAGTAATGAAATTAGAATAAGTAGAATTATTAATACCAATAACATAACTAATAAAATATAAAAGTATGCTCCTTGTTTATATTCTCTAAAGAATGGAATATTATAAATTTCATCGTATGTCATTTCAAAAGTATTTTGTATATCTTTGATAAATTCTTCTTTATTTTCAACATTAATGGAATATTTACTATTTAACGAACTATCATATTCTGATAAGAAACTTTTTAAAGAGTTAAATATTAATGGACTATCTGAAAATATGTCTCTAATTATACCGACTTGTCCTTGTTTATTAGTATCGAATGTTGCTAAAAATTCGTTCTTATTCTTAGGTAATCTGCCAGAAATTAAGTCGAGGTGTATTTCAGAAAAATAACTGTCAGAGAAAATCCCGGATTTAATGGTAACTAAGTTATTGTCAACATTTATTTGGTCTGAACGAATAATAGAAGCATTATACTTTTTCGAAATTAATTCTAATCGTTGTGTAAATTCTTCTAATGAATATCCGTTACTAGCAATATATATATCAAAGCTGTCTTCATTTTTTTCTATCTCTTGAATCCTTTCTATGTCTAACCCTCTATAGTAAAAAGAAAATGTAAAACTTAATAAAATAGAAATTAAACATAAAATAGAGGTAATAGATTTTTTCATTATGTGTCCTCCAAATAATAATAAACAGAACCACATAAGCAAAAAAACTAATGTGGTTCTGTTTTATTTAGTCTCCAAATTTTTTATTGTATAGTAATATGAATTTTTATTTTATACTATAAAAAAACTCACAACCTGAAAAAATCCAAAGACGCGAATTTGCCCATTTCCCAGCACTTGCTTGTCGACCATCAATTTGATCTCCTTTTGTTACTGAAGAACCATGTGGTCTAGTATTATGTAGATATTGGGAATGAGAACCAGATGGTCCAGATCCTGCCCACCAAGCATGAGTATTGTTACCAAATTGTTTTGAAACAGCTAACGTTTGTACTCCTGCTGTTAAAAATAAGGTACATAGCAATGATACCATCAAAAATTTTCTAGTTTTTTTCATTTTATCCCTCCTTTTTATACAAAAAATATATCATTGTTTAGTAAACTAAAGTTAATTATTTCATAGAAGGTTATATTTAACTCATTACTGTTAAATAACTTTTTGTAAATTACAAATGAGAAAGAGATAATAAAACGCAAGTATAGTGTACTAGGTCAGATTGATTTAGCAGTATTTAAAGAGAATGATTAGGGTGTATGATATAATTGAGTGTCGCCTATCCGACAGTCTAGCGACTGGAAGGAGGTGCTAAGTTGTACGAGTATTTCATTTTCCCACTTCTTGTCAGTTTAATAGCTGTATTGTTCGAGTATTGGCTAAATAATCGAAACAAGAAGTAAAACAATTTAAGGCGACATTAGCCCACAAAAAAAGCCCCAGAAGATTCCGACATCTTCTGGGGCTTTGTGCTAAGTTGTACTTCATTTCCAACACAATTATATCACAATAACAAAGCTGTTACCAATATTAGGGTTGTTCTTCTTCTCTAGCCTGCTTTTTTATTCTCTTTAGAGTGGATAGTGAAATATCAGTCATTTTCACTACTTCTCTCATACTATGAGTTTTCATTAGCTCTAATGCGTGTTTGTACCTATCATTTAAAACTCTCTTTGGGCGCCCTTCACGATAATTTTTATTATTAGCTTTATGCCATTGCTTCCCTTCCTGTGTACGAGTCACAATTAAATCTCTTTCAAACTGTGCAAAGCTGCCTAGCATATTCATCATCAAAGTGTGCATGGAATCTTTTTTATTTGGTTCGAACGTTAGAGAATTATCTAAAAATGTTACCGTGACGCCTTTATCATTTAATGAGGAAACAATTGAATTTAAATCGACAATACTTCTAGCTAAGCGATCAATTTTGGTAACTAGTACTTGGTCTCCTTTTTTAACAGTATCTTGTAAATTTTCTAACTCTCTTCTCCCCTCTTTTTTTGTCCCAGTATATTTCTCACTGAAAATTCTTTCAGCTCCAGCATTTTCTAATTTTTGAATTTGTGTTTGATAATCTTGATTGCTGGTACTAACTCTTGTATAGCCGAAAATTGCCATATATTACAAACCTTTCTGAACATAAGTTTTTGACACCTAACAAAATCAAGTATATCAACAAATTTTAGGTAGCTCAAATACTTTTAAGTTTCTGAGCTAATATCAAAATATTATTTTTATATAGTATACCGTATACACTATATAAAAATAATACGGTATACAGAAAATATTAAAGTATACCGTATTATTTTCAAACCAATATTAACAAAGTAAATATATTAGTGAATTTAAATTAATTAAGCTTGAAATCTACCATGTGTTAGAGTATACTTTATATATAATATATACGGTATACTAAAAAGAAAGGTGTTTGATTAATTATGACAGCGAAAACAATAGTAGTAGGAAATTTTAAAGGTGGAGTAGGAAAAACAAAAATTGCAACGATGCTTAGTTTTGTTAGTGCCAAGTTAAAGGATAAGAGAACATTATTAATAGACCTTGACCCACAAGCGAATGCAACTCAAAATTTAGCAAAGACAGGAAATATTTCTCATATAAAATATACAATCACTAATGCTTTAATATTAAGAGATAAAACAATAACAGAGTGTATAACTCCAATAATGGAAAATTTAGATTTAATTGCTTGTGATACGAGTTTCACTCAATTTCCAAAATTTCTATATAAAAATTATAAGACTGAAAAAGAACAATCATCTGTATTAGCCAATGCAATTAATAAACTAAAAGAAAACTATGATTATATATTCATTGATGTACCCCCAACGATTTCTGATTTCTCTGATAATGCTATGGTTGCGTCTGACTACAGTTTAATAGCATTTCAAACTCAAGAAGAAAGCTTAGAGGGGGTTCAAAAATATATTGCTTACCAAAATTTCCTTGCTGAAAAGAATAAAATAAATATTCAAGTTGCTGGAATTATTGCTTGCTTGTTAAAAGCTGATAGTCAAATAGATAATGAAGTAATGAATGAAGCTAAAGAAATTTACAAAGATTATGTATTAAAGACAGTAGTTACATATCAAGAAAGATTAAAGCGTTACTCAAGAACTGGAATAGAATTAAAAGAGACAGTTTACGGAAATTACGATCAATGGGATTTTAAAGCATGTAATGTTTTTTTTAATATATTAAGTGAAATGGAAAGTAATATTGAATACTTCGAAAAAAAGGCGGTGTAATTAGATGAATAGGAAAGTTTTTGGATATGATTACGAAGAAAATGATATAAGTAATACCGATGCACTTGTCAAATCAAAAAAAGTAACAACTGAACGAGATTTTCAATTTGAAAATATAGTAAATGAGAGTAGAAATAAACAAGGACGTCCAGATGTTTATCAGGATAAAAGATATAAAGCTACAATGCCCAAAAGAGTGAGTCCAGTTGTAAATGTTAAATTAGAAGCATTACGTCCTTTAATGAGTGAATTAATAAGTGTTAATTCTAAAGTTTCTTTTAATCAAATGATTGATATTTTAATCGAAAGTTATATTAATCAAAAATTGTCATCCTCAAAAATAGAATTTTTGAGAAAGGAAATATCGGAAGAATTAGAAAAATTGAAATAAATATTATTAAAGGTATACAGTATTCTGTATACCTTTAATAATATAAAGAATACCGTATACTCTTAATAAAAGCTTTACTATCGAGGAATTATTAAAGGTATACGGTTTTGTTTTAACAATAAAGAATACCGTATACCTATATCATTAAAGAATACCGTATACCTTTAATAAATAAATGGTTGTTTTTCAACCTGTTCAGTGTTACTTTTTTATTAACACAATATATTTAGAAAAAGACTTTACTTTAAATTTTTTTATTATATATTATTAACTAAATAAAAAAAACTCAGAACTGGAGGCTGAATTCCATTTCTAAGTTTAATTACTTTTTTACGGTTCTTTGGAAGAACTGCTATTTATCTATAAATTTATTACACTGATAATAGCAATTTTTCGCAAAAAAATCAAGGTAAAAAGGCTTATTTCGTATACTCTTTTTTAAAAAAGTGGCCTTTTTAATCATTTTTTAAGAACCGATTCATCAAAAAGGGATGAGTGGGTTCTTTTTTGTATTTTTTGAAGGGAGGATATCAGGATGTCGCAAGCAGAAAAATTAATTGAATTGATTGTCAAAAACGGACTAACAACTTACAAAACTAAAAACAGTCGTCACAAATATATTCAAGAAACACCAGTTGTTACAGACAAGCAGGGTGTTGTTTTTGGGTTTCGTACGAAAGAACATATGACCGAATCACGTGGCTTTGTTATGAGTTCGTTGGAAAGTGTTCTTGAGAATCAAGAGAAATTATCACATTGGACGCCTAATATCTTTTCGTATGGTGGTTATAATAAACAATCTGTTTATGGCCACTCTGAAGATAATTTAATTCGTTTGAATTGCTTTGTTTTAGATGTTGATACCAACAATCCTAACTTTCTAAATGACTTGATGATGGCAAGTATTGATACAGATGAGCTATTACCAACGGCCATTTTAAAAACGCCTAAAGGTTATCACGTGTACTACGTGCTGGAAGAGGCAATGTTTGTTTCTTCTGCCAATAATTATAAATCGTTAAACGTGGCTAAGTTGATTTCAAGCAACTTACGACGTTCTTTTGCGGAACAATTACCTGGTATCGACGTGACGTGTAATCACTTCGGTATCTTTAGAATGCCAACTAAACAAAACTTAATTCATTTTGAGCCAAATTTTGTTTATTCGTTTAAGCAGCTAATGAACTGGTCCATGAAATACCAGGACAAAATTAGTTTTGAATTCACGCTAGATTTAAAGAAAAAGGCTAAAACTGTTCGACAAGTGGATGAATCTTGGTATAGAGAATTAATGAATACCGCTAAAATCAGAGGTAACAAAGGGGAAATAGGGCGAAATAACACTATTTTCACCTGTTCTTTGGCTTGCTATTCAAGTGGTTTATCTTTTGAAGAATGCTATGATGAAATGGATCAGTTTAATTCTGAGTTGAAAGATTTTAATGGTCACTCGGCCAGTTTAAAAGATTCTGAAGTCGTAAAAATTATTAAGTCTGCTTACAGTGGGAAATACACTGGAGCAAGTAAAGAGTTCATTCAGGAATTGCTTAGTTTGTATACTGGTTCAACTTATAATCCTAGCGTACGTCAGAATGGCCGTGTGGCACGTGAAAAATGGGTAAAACACGCTAAACCCAGAGAAGAAAGAGAAAAATCTCACTACAAAGAATGGGCTGAAGATTTAATTAACTACATCAACGAAAAAACATCTTCTGCAAGACCATATATTCAAACAGACCGAGAAACAATTTGCCAGGCACTTAATATGCCTGAAAGCACATATAAAGATTTAATGCGTCAACTGAAGAAAGAGAAACGTGTTTATGTGGAATCAAAACGTGGCCGAAACGGTTATACAAAATTAGCAACTAAAAAATCAATGGCCGTCACACTAAAAAATAAAAAGCAATACTTGTTTAATCACTATATGGACGTTCTGAAGCGTTACTTTGAGGACAGCCCTATGTTAGTTCGATTTGCGAAAAACATTGAATTTAAAGAACCGAAGGCACGTTCAGAAGTTCTTTTATTTGATGGAGTAACTTAATAATTTTAAATGGACGAACTGCCAATAACATAATTCTAGAATCCTGTTTGTTGGTTTTAGGTGTTTAGAAAAGATATTTATAGAGAGTGAGCCGGGTTGCTTTAGCAACATTTTTTAGGCGAGAGTTTTCCTTAGAAAACGGCTGGTGTACCAGGTAGCTGAAAGCTACAAGCGAGACTTTAGGCTCGTTATATACTGTGGTGAAGTAGCGTTAATTTTGGGATGAGGTTGGGAGCAAAGGGGAAGAATTAAGATTATTTGTAATAAAAAAGAATGCTCAGAAGTTATCTGGCATTCTTAGGATTTTAGAAAAAGAGATTTTTAATTAATTGACTACCACCAATAATGTTACCAATTGCTCCACCAAGACTAGAAACAAAAAATAAGACAATAATTTTTAGAAATTTATTATTCAAGATGGTTTTTATACTTGAAGTATCTTCAAAAATATTTGCCATATCATTTACTGTTGGTTTTTTTACGATTGCTTCAGAAAAAGCTACAAATATTCCAACAGATAATGCAGGACTAATTGCACCAATAGGAGCAGTTAGAAATGCAACGATTGCAGATATAAAGCTTCCTCTAGCAAGAAGTGTAAATATAGCTGCTAGTGATGAATTCCATAAAATCCATTGTTTTAATTGGTCCATGCCGACATTGTAATCTCCAAAAACAAATGATGCAATTAATAAACCGATTATTAATATTGAAAAGGACCAATTTGCTAGTTTAGTACCTAGTGTTTTGTTTGGAATTATATCTAATTCCGCATTGTTATGTGTATTTGAATTATTTTTTACTTTGTTGAAAATGCCATTAAGGTGAGCTTTTCCAATAATAACTACTACTTCCTCATTAGTTGTAAGTTCAAGTATATTATTGGCCATGTATTCATCGCGTTCTTCAACTAAAACTTTATGAATGATTGGAAGTTTTTCTTTGAAAGATGAAAAAGCAAGTTCCATAACATCATCTTTCATAATATCTTGAATGGAATTTTCAGTTAATTCAGTATCATCACTGCCAAAAATAAAAGATGTAATTATATCTACTTTGTTGAATAAAGTTAATTTTCTCCATATTCGATTTAGTGTAATTTTTATGTTTCTATCAATCAAAATAATTTCAGCGTTAGTTTGTTTAGCTAATTCTATAGCTTTTTTAAATTCTCCAGCTGGTTCTGAATTTGTAGTTAAGGAGAATTTTTTTTGAACTGAAGCAATAATAACTTGCATGACAAGACCTGGGAATTGTTTATTTTTAATAACTGAAACAATATCTGTATTTTTCCATTGTTCATCATTGACTAAGTTATCATAACGTTGTTTATCTAGCTCAATACAAATATATTTAGGTTGTTTTTTTAAGATAAGTTCTTCAACTTCTTTAACACTTTCTTTTGATACGTGTGCTGTGCCTAAGAGAGTGATGTTGTTAGTTTCTCTAAGATTTGACATTAATTTTCCCCTTACTAGTATTCTCGTTTTGAAATAAAATATTCATATTTATTTTTAACATTTTTATCTTTGTTGTTAATGATATCGTCAAAAATATCTTCACAAATATATAGAGCATCTTTACAATTTGTATCGACTAAAACGTTTCTGTATACAATTGCTGAAGCATAGTATTCATCATTTTTTGTTTTGAAGAATATTAATAGATCACTAAACAAGTTTATTAATATTTTAATATCAACTCCAACATTACTTGATGGAAAGTCAGTTTCTATCTCTCTATAAAGTTTTAAGAGAGAATCCGCAAAACTTAAATTTTCATGTTTACAAGAGTAATACATAAAATTGACAACACAAGTCAGAAAGTGTTCATAGAATGGTTTATATTTTTTAATTTTAGTTGTGTCACTAAATACGTAATTGAATATTTTTTGAAATGGTTCAAAGTTAGATGTTTCAAAATTTACAAGGTTTGAGAAAATCTGTAAATCTGAGGTACTTAAAAAATTAGTTAAATTTTTTCTTTTTTTGTAGTAAGATTCAATAATTTTTAAATCTTTTTCAGAGAATTTATAATGTTGATATTCTGATGGTATATTCAGTTTAGGTGTATACATATGTAATCTTAAAACAGTCCATATATTCAAATACTTGGAATTTTTTAGATGTAATGATGTTCTTTCAAGATAATCAATTTCTTTTATAATTTGTTGCCAATTATTTTCACTTATCAGAGAAATACATTTGATTCTGTATTTATCAATTTCTGAAACTGTTGTTGGATGAATGCCGTATTCTGCATAAATTTGTTGGTAATTCACTCCTATTTCATCAGAGATACTAATCACATATTTCAAAGGTGCTTCCAAAATGTTATGAGTATAGGATTCATATTGTCGCCTAGAGATATTTTTCTTATAAATTTCATTTTTGCTTATATTTAGTTCTTTCCTAAAACCATCAATAAAGTTCATAGTTTCCACCTTTCTCTCATCAAATTTTAATATTAATCAATATTTCATGCTCATTTTGTACACGTTTTTCTTACAAAAATATTACAAACTGAACAATATTATAATCAAGTGAATTATATAGCGTTATTTTAAAGGTTGGGTATGTTCAATTTGTACATTTTGATTTTTCGAGGTTAGAAATAAAGATAGTTATATTATATATTATATTTGTTAGGAGGGATAGGAGGCTGGAATGATGTATCTTATGCTATTAGCACTTACATTTAATTTGAAAGGATAATTTGTAATATGAAAATTAAATCGGAATTAAAAAAGGTTTTCCTAAGTAGCATCTTTTTAGTAATAGTCTTATTAACTTAGAGTTTTCATTATGGAAAATATTTATATTTGGAGGAATTAAGAGTAAAAGTATTAATATTTTGTGGCATTTATTAATCAAATTTTAAATAGTTGGATAAAATAAATTGGAAATCATATTTTATTTTAAAGCTTGTATAATCAAAAAGTGTCTGATATAGTGTAAACAAGAACATTAGTTTTTTAGAATAAGACTAATTAAGACAATTGAATATCTCTTTTTTGTTACCTTGTTTAAAATAAAGGTGCAAAAATGAGAAAAGGAGCTTACCGCATTGCTCTCTCGCTTAGAAGGAACGCCAATTCCAAATAAGGTCGTTGAGAAAAATGCACACTCTAATCAGCAGAACCTGATAAAGTGTCTAGGGTTAACTCCTTCTCTATGTTGCAGAAAACTCTACAACGGATTCTAGTATATCAAACTTTCTATAATTTGAATACTAGGAACTTTTTAGACAAAGAGCTAATTTTATCAGTTGAATAACTTGATGAGATTGTTTCATTGGATAAAAATAATCTGTTGTCAGATGACTATGTAACATATTAGGAAGGGGCTAGACTACACTAAATCAGTGTAATCTAGCTCCTTTTTTGATTTTTGTAAATAATTTTTGAAAGGAGAAAAACATGGGAAAAGTATTAAGACGTGAGGAATTAGAAATACTGGCACATACAGTTAAGACAAAGGACGATAAAATTTGGGTAAATTTGTATGACGGCCGTTTTATCTTAAGAGAAAGCATTGACTGGAAAAAGCCAGTTATTAGAAAAACTCATAATTTATATCATCAAATTGAATGTGTCATTAGCAAGGAAATGCTAGTTGCTAGAAGAGATCCCATATTAGATTTGTTAGAAAAATTAGATAAACCTAAAGCAGTTAAAACACTGTTATAACAATACAATTCGTTTGTTTAAGTGATTAGCAAACAATCACTTAAAAGCTTTAATAACATTCTATGTATAACTGATATGACTTAGATTTACTGAAGTCATTGTTCTTTGAAAATTGAATAAACTGGTGCGTACGGTGAAAGGAGATAAAAAATAAGGATGTGTGCTAAGAGATAAAGTGACTGTCTTTTAGAAGTATCAGTATAAAAAAATTGTCACATAAAGAACGCTATTAGTTTTGTAGAATGAACGAACGCAACTTGTTTTACCTGGTAGGTAAGCATGGGTAAGCTGGACGGTTAGAAATAACTTGCCAACAGGAGAAATCAGCTAGGCTAGTCCTTAGCCTATAGAAAACGTCGTGATTGACCACGTCAGGAATTGACCGAGTACTTGAGACTCGACAAGTGAGTTACAATACCGTTTTTCAAAGGACAAAGTTTGCTAATGATTTAAACAAACGATATAGAAAATTGAAATCAATTAGGTAGGTGAGAGAATGGACATGAGAACAGATTTACATCAAAACTTAGTGACGTATTTAAAAAGGTCAAAAGACAAGGAAGTCTTATTTAAAGAATTTTGTAACAAAAAACATATTACTAAACTATCTGAACGAGCTACTTTAAAGAAAGTGGTTATGACTTCAACTGTTGTTAGTTATACCTATGTCTTAATTGATAACGTTAGTGAAATGTTAATTACTATGTAGCTGCTTGAAAGCTAATATGAGAAGAGGGAGTCCATTTATGGAGGAATTTAATCAAGAAAAATTAGATGCGTGTGTAGGTATTAAAAATGGCCTATTGATGTCTTTACCATTTTGGATATTGTTTATTTACTGGTTAATGTGAGAGGAGTTAAGAAGTATGACAGAAATTTGTGGGACACATTATGATGATCAAGTGATTCAAGATATTTTGAAAAATAGTGAATTGATTAGTTTAACAAATGGCGATTTACTTTATCCGAATGGATATTCTTTGGTATCAGTGGACAAACAAACTCATTATTCTTTGATGCAAGTGTTTAGCCAAATAAGGTACGTATTAGATAAAAAGCAACAAGTATTGTATATTAAGAATATCAAAACCAATCAATTAGAAAAAAAGAACCCCACTGATTCAAAAAGTGGAATGAATCAATGGAGTAGGATGAATTTATAGAAAAATTCTATTTGGGTTACTAAAAGTATACAATAAAATAAACATATAATCAAAAATCGAGAATATTATACAAAAGGAGAGTAATAAAGATGAAAAAGTGGAATGAATGGACTAAAAAACAGAAAATGACGTTAGGAATCGTTGTAGCGTGTGTTGTAGTAGGTGGGGCAGTTGGTACAAATGTTTATGCGAAGAATCAACATCAACAAGCAGTCACTCAAGCGTTAGAAACAATTAAGAAAGAAAAATTAACATTAGAACAACTTCAAAAAGCAGTTGATGAATTAAGAGATAAAGAGAATCCTAATTTTTTAGCAAAGGAAGTTGATTTAAAAGCTCTTGATTCGATTCAAAAACAAATTGATCAATTGAAAGCTGAACACAAAAACGACTCTTTATCAGAAGTAGCAAAAGAAAATAAAGAAGTTGTAACGATTTTAGATGAAGTGGAATCAAATGTAAAAGCCGTTAACTATCAATTAATGACACAAAATAAAGTCACGCAATTATTTACAGTTAACGATAAAGAACAAGTTATCGCAGGGACTGACTTCAATTTGGAATTGCCAACGGCTGATGATTTAACTCTAGCTGATATTGAGGCAGTTGTAACGGCTACTAAGAACGAGGCAAAATTAGTGACGATTCCTAAGTCAACAGATGAAAAGAAATCATGGGAATTAGCTATTGAGTCTTTGATAAAGGAAGCAGAAAAACAAGTGACTGAAATCAATGATTTAATTGAAGTTATTTCAAAATGGTTTGATAAAGAAAATAAACCAGTAGATACTGTTAAAAGAGACGATTTAAAAGCAATTGAAAAGCGTATCAATAACTTAAAGAATCAAAAAGTTAAAGAAGGGCTATCTGTTAAATGGAAACAAGTCAATGAAGCAGTTGTCAAAAAAGAAAAAGCAGAAGCTGATAAAAAAGCCAAAGAAACTGGTGGCAAAGTGGAACAAAAAGCTGATGGTACTTTCGAAGTCACTACACCTCAAGACAAGCCACAAAATGTGGCAAGTAACGATGCTGGCACTACTAATCAAGATACTGGCTATCAAGGTAATCAAGGTGGCGGATATAACCCTCCAGCAACAAACAACGGAGGAAATAATAACTCTGGTGGTGGTAGTGTAACCCCTCCAACGAACAATGGTGGCGGACAAAACCCTGGGAATAACGGTGGTAACAATAATGGTGGCAATAACAACGGTGGTGGTGGAAATGTGACACCTCCAGCTCATACATGTCCCACTGCTCCTTATGCAACAGCTGCAGAAGCAGAAGCTGCTGGATTTGCTGCTGGGGCAAAAGAAGTTGTTGCTAATGCAGTTATATGTGATTTTGATGGTAAATTAGTAGGTTGGACGTATACTATTACTGCTTACTGGGATTAGAATAAAAAATTTAAGGTATTAATTCTCAAAAGAGAGTTAGTACCTTTTTTTTATAAAAATAATTTGAGGGTGTGATGCGTTATGGAGTTAATGTAATTTCATATAGTCCATAAAAATAAATAGAGAAAGCCATAGATTACCCGACTAATCTATGGCTTTATTTTTACTCACAAAAAAATTTAAGGAGTGATACAAGTATACTATGAAGAAATCAAAAAATCTAAAAAATAAAGTATTCGCTATTCTTGCGACATTACTATTAGTTGGACAAACCGTTGTACCAACTATTGTAGTTAGTGCAGAAGAATTAAATCGAGTAGAACTACAAGAAAAAGCTAGTAGTGATACAGAACAAACAGAAGCAGTTAAAGTTGATACAACCGAAAGTTCAAAAGAAGTAGAAAAACCTCAAGTAACCTCTGAACCTGAAAAAGTGTTAGATGAAGTTGCTAAAGCAAATGATAGTCCCAAAATGACTGAAAACGAAGTTGTTTCCATTGAAGACTTTTTAAAATCACAAAATTTAATTCAAGGTACAGATGGCAAACTTTATACAACTACTGATAGTAATTATGTTGAAGAAGGAAGTTTAAATGATATTTTTTCTTTAGGCAACTCAAATCGTATGAAACGTTCTGCAAGAGCTGGTATTAATGTAAATGTTCCGTCATGGACAAATATTGCGAATATTAATATGTATTTTGCGAATGGTCATTCTGAATGGGGTTGGTATGGTAAACGTAATGATGCAGGGGATACACTTTGGTGTATCGAATTAGGAGTTGTTCTTAGCGTAGGTCCTAATGGAGGTTACGTTATTAAGGTAAGTGATACAAAGCTCACTAAAGATATAAGTTTAGCGGCCTATTTTGGATATTACACAAAAGGAAAAACATTAGGTAATGAATTTTTAACTCAAATGTATATCTATGAACTACAAGGAAAAGCACCAACAGCTTTATCTGGTGATTACACGATGGCTGATTATAATGCTCATAAAAAATACATTCAAGATAAAGTAAAACAGTATAATTCAGCCCCAGTTTTTGATAAAACTAATGTATCAGTCAAAGTGGGAGAAAGTGTCACATTGACTGATACTAAAGGTGTTTTTGCAAGTTATAAAGACGTATCATATAAAAATGAAACAGGTGCAAAAATAGTTAAAAGTGGAAATAAAGTAACTATTACACCGGATAAAAATTCAAAAGACGGTTATATCTATTTCCAATACAATATTGATTCAAGCTATGTTGGAACACCACTTATTTACGAACATCCATATACTCAAAATACTTTATGGACTATGATAAGTGATCCAAATAGCGTCCGTATTCCTATTAAAGTTATTAAAGAAGGAAATGTATCTGTTAGAAAAGTAGATAAAGATACTAAAAAAACACTACAAGCTACTTTTAAAGCAACACGTTTAGATACAAATGAAGTTAGAGAAATCGAAACAAATGTGAATGGTTATGCTGATTGGTACGGACTACCTGATAATGCAGTCATTGAATTTGAAGAAATTATCGAACCAACTGGATACGTGATTGACCGTACACCAATTAAAGTGACTGCTAAAGCAGGTCAAACAATCGTTCAAGAGTTTACAAATAAAAAAATTATGGGTTCAGTTAAATTAATTAAGTATGCTGATGAAGATTGGCATACAGGCGTTTTAAAAACGTTCTTATCTGGAGCTGAATTTAGTTTATTATCTCCAGACGGAAAAACAGTTTTACAAAAAGCTGTTACAAATGAAAAGGGTGAGTTAACGTTTACTGATGTTGAGTATGGTTTTGGCTATATTATCAGAGAAACACAAACACCTGAAGGTTATGAGCCAGTTGCTGACCAATTAGTTGATATTACAGAAGATGGTCAAGTCATTGAATTAACCGCAACTGATAAAGTGATTCGCGAAGACGTTAAATTAATCAAAAAAGATGATGAAAGTCACTTAAATATTTTAAGTCAAGACGCTCAATTTGAGATTGAAAATCTACAAACAGGGCTTAAATTAACGCATAAAGATGCGTTAGGTAATGAAACAACTATTTTTACAACGAATGAAAAAGGAGAAATTTTCCTTTCTCAATTAATGAATGGTCGTTACAAAATTACAGAAGTTAAAGCTCCATGGGGTTATATTCAACTTCATAAACCAGTTGAATTTGTTGTAGACGGTACACACAATGGCTTGATTACGATTGAAATTAACAACAAACAAGCCCAAGGTAATGTCACAATGAAAAAAACTGGAGAAACTGCTATAAGTGTAGAAACCAAAGAAACTGAGTATGGGAACTTACACTTATTTAATTTTGCCCAAAAACCATTGAAAGACGTGACATTTGATATTTTCGCTAGAAAAAATATTGTAAGTGGTGACGGAAAAGTTCATCATAAAGCGGGTGACTTAGTTGCTACTTTGACTACTGATGAATTAGGTCAATTCAAATCAGAAGCTCTTTATATTGGTTCTTATTTCGCAAAAGAAAAATCAGCTCCAAACGGATTTATTATTAAAGAAGATGAAATCGACTTTACGATTGATTATGAAGGACAAAATGTTCCTTTAACATCTAGCTCTATTTCAGCAGAAAATAACTGGAATAAAGTGAAAGTGATTGTTAATAAAGAAGATGAAAACTTAGTTGGCTATGAAGAAAATGCAGCAGTTATTGAAACAATTCCGTCTGAAGGCAAAGTCTTTGGTTTATTCATGCGTGAAGGATTTGAAAAAGACGGTGATGTTCTTGTTCCAGAGAATGGCTTAGTTGGTATTGCGACAACTAAAGAAGGACAAGCAATCTTTGAAGGACAATATCCTGAAGGAGATTACTACGCTAAAGAGTTAAACGCTGGTAATGATCACGTGATTAGCGAAAAAGAATATCCAGTTAGTTTAACACCAACGGATAACCGCGAAGAACAAGAATCAAATATCTTTGACAATGGGACATTCCAAAATAACCAAAACTTTAACCGTATGGCTCGTTATCCTATTGTTAACAAATTATTCTTAACAGACGTTCCTTTTGAAAAAATCAATGAAACAAGCAAGCTAGAAGAAAAAGCTGGTTACAAATTTGAATTTAACGAGTTAGGAGAGGGAGCAGAATTTGAGTTAAGAAATTCTGAACAGGAACCTATCCAACACCTCGTTATTGATGAAAATGGTATTGGTATTTGGAAAGATTTAGTTGTGGGAACTTATTTCTTTAATGAAACAAAAACATCTAATGACAGCCTTGTATTAGACAAAACAGTTTATCGTATTGAAGTGACTCAAGAAACAACGAAAATTTTTGATAATGAAACAGGTACTTTAATAGTAGAAAAAGATAATACAGTGACACCTGAATCAGAAACAGAGTCAGAAAAAGAAGATACAGAGACAACTGAAGAAAGTGAGGAAGTAGCAACAACTACTGAAGAATCAACAGACGTTGCAACAGAAGAACAAACAAATGAATCAGAAGAGGAAGCAGTAGCACCTACAGAACCTTTATTCACTATTAAAAATAAAGCGATTCGCGGAAGTGCTGAACTTGAAAAATCAGATGTATCAGATGGTAAATTATTACCTGATACTGGTATCAGAATCACTGATGAACATGGAAAAGTAGTTGTGGAAGGTCGTACAGATTCAAATGGTAGATTTACATTCGATGAATTACCAAAAGGAAAATACAATTTCCAAGAATTCGACGCTCCAAAAGGTTACTTAATTGATACAACACCAGTTCCATTTGAAATTAAAGAAGATGGTGAAATTATTAAGTGCCAAATGACTAACGTTAAACAAGTTGATAAATTACGTCAAACAAAAGCAGAAAATACCAATCGTTTAATTTCTGTAGCCGTATTAGTTTTAGCTGCTTGTTCTTTAAGTTTGGTTGTGATCTATTATCGAAAAGAATCGTTTAACCAAAACTAAACTTATTTTGATAACACTATCTCTTTTAGGGATAGTGTTTTCTCTTATTTTTTTTAAAAAAGAAACCCTTCAAATAAGGGATAGAAAGATACCAGTCATTGAGGCTCTTGAAAAGTCTGAAACGATACAAGAGAAACAAAAAAAAAAAATTGAACCTGTTTATGAGCTAGTAGGAGGGCTAAGTATTCCTAAAATCAACAAACAAATCAAATTATATGAGGAAGCTATAGAGCCTTATATCAGTATGGGGGCTGGTTATGAGATACCTGATAGAATCATGGGAAAAGACAATGTCGTTCTTGCAGGCCATGATTACCCTGAACTATTTGAGAATTTAGTCCAGCTGGAAATGGGCGATAAGATGTTTGTGTTAGAAAATAACCAGGTCTTTATTTTTGAAGTTAACTCTATCTTTAAGGCAGAAGAGGATAATGTTCATGATTTAAAACAAATAAGGGAGAACCAAAAAGAACCTATGTTAACTGTTTATACGTGCTTTGGTGGGCAAAATACACCGATTAGAACAGTGGTTCAAGGTGTCTTAAAGGAGGAAGTGTCTATTGAACATAGTGACAAACGTATACAACAGTTATTTACCACCGAACATTATTAATAAAGAAAGGACAATAAGATGTGTGAGAAAAAAATTTATCGGAACTTTTTCTATTGGAGAAATTAGTTATTGTTTAAACAAAGAAAATGCGACACAAATTAAATTTCATATGAAATTTAAAGAGTACGAGTTAATTGACCCTCGTCTTAGAAAGTACTCAGACATGTTGGAGCTTAATCCTTTATTATCACTAGAATTAGGACTAGAAGAACCTAACAAAATTCATTACCTAAAAGTGAAGGAAATTAATTGGAAAGATGATGAAATAAACAACTCACATTTGTGTGAACTAGTGATAACATGTCGAACCAATTTAGAAAAAAGACAATTGTTAGAGTATTTTAGAACTCATAAAAAAGTAGGCTACCGTTAATGTTAGAAAGGAAATTGATGTAATGAAAAAAATTAGAAGTTATTTATTGTTGTCGTTACTTGTTTCTTCATTAAGTGTTCAAACGACAACCGCTCTTGCAAATACTCTTACTGAAACGGAAAGTCCCTCTTTAGAACAGGTAGAAACAGAAGAATCAACTTTACCTAGTGAAGAGCCACAAGAACCACCAGAAGAGCCAGAAACACCTATTGATAGTGGGACAGAAGAATCAACAACAGAAACATCAGTTGAGCCAACTGAACCCTCTAAACCAGTTGAAGAGGTTGAAACATCAACGTCTGAATCAACAGACAAAAAGCCAACTGAAAGTAAACCAGAAGAAAAGATTCCTGAGGTAGTGGAAGTGGTTGAGGAGTCATCAGTTGAAACAATTTCTTATCATGTATCAGAAGGTAATGAGTTACCTAGTGGTACACCTTTTGTACTTGAAACAAATCAAAGGACACAAGAATTTATTCAAAAGATTGGAGAAGATGCGAGAAAAATTGGAAAAGACAATGATTTGTATGCGTCAGTTATGATTGCTCAAGCTATTTTGGAATCAGCTAGTGGTCAAAGTGAGTTAGCCAGTGAACCAAACTTTAATTTATTTGGAATCAAAGGAGAATTTGAAGGACAGTCTGTTTCTTTTCTAACGTCTGAAGATAATGGCTTAGGGGAATTATATAGCGTACAAGCTAATTTTAGAAAGTATCCAAGCTACAAAGAGTCTTTAGAAGATTATGCTGACTTAATGACAAAAGGGCTAGAATGGGACGCTAATTTTTATCATGGTGTCAGTAAAAAAGAAGCTAGTAGTTACCAGGAAGCAACCAAATTTTTAACTGGAAAATATGCGACAGATATTAATTATCACAACAAGCTTAACGGTTTAATCGAATCTTATGGCCTAACGTTTTATGATAAAGAATTTGTTACTAGTGAGGTTGAATTAGATAAAGAAAAAGTAACTACTTACTCTGTAGTTAACCCAGAAACTAAAGCAGAAGGTCAATTTATTGTGCCACTAATTGATACTTATTCAATTAGTAGTCCGTTTGGTAGTCGAGGGGAAGAACATCACGACGGAATTGATTTAGCCACGTCTGAAAATAATTTAGTTTATGCAGCAAGTGAGGGAATTGTTGAATCTGTTGGCTTTGATAATTCAGCAGGTAACTATGTGATTGTGAAGCATTTAAACGGCTTATACACTAATTATTTCCATTTAAACAGTCAAACTGTAAGAGCTGGTCAATCAGTTAATCTAGGTACTGTTTTAGGAACTGTAGGAAGTACAGGGAATTCAACTGGCCCACATCTGCATTTTGGCATTAGCTATCAAGCTTGGGGAAATTATTTGAGTCCTAGTAGCCTGTTAAATTTTAATAACTAGAAAGGAATCAAGCTGTGTTTATATTTTGGCTAAGCTTTATAGTTGTTGTTGGTTCAATTGCTTATTATTTGCCTATAAGAAAATTAATTAAAAAATTCAGTAATAAACTTCTATAAGAGGTATATTACTGAATTTTTTTGGGAGGTGGTCTTAGAAAAAGTATCAGCAATTATTAAATTTATATAGAAAGGAAGAAATTTATGGAAAACATTGAAAGATTACAACTGATTTTAGCAGGAATTACAACAGTAGTAGTTATTGGTATCTTGATTTACAGAAAGAAAAAATATAAATGAGTCGAGATATTATTGTCATAAAAAATAGTTTAGATTTTATTATCAGAGAAACATTTGGGGATAATTTAGACTATGTTTCTTATCACATCAGCATTGTTCCTAAAGAAATGAAGAAAAAGCACGCTCATTACATTATTAAGGAACGTAAAATTGAAATATTCAACTTAACTAGACCGCCGAAACACTTATTATTTACTTGTTTACATGAAGTAGCTCATCATATTCAACAAATGAGGGATGGACATACGGATCACGAGCGACCATTTTATGAAATTCTGTTTGAACTCGTTAAACAGTCTATTTCATTAACTTTTTTAACTATTGATGATGTTGTGTCAGAAGACGACGCAGCAGACGCTGGCACATTAATTAATTACTTTGGGGAAAGTGATACATGGGATATTCAAGAAAGTAATCGAGTTCGTGAGTATGTCGTAACGGTAAAAAATGGTTATCATTTTCAAAATTTATTAAAAAAACTAGAGTTTGATTGGCTAAGTATTAGTACATCATGGGAAAAAGATTGTGACTCATTAGAACAAGCTGAAAGATTACGTGATTATTTACTGGAAAAAACCAATCAAAAACTAGAAATTGAATTTAGGAAAAAATATGATTTAGAATTTGCGTACTATTATTATTTGGCAGTCAGTAATGGATATGACTATAGAAAGGAATTAAAAGAACGCGGATATATTTTTGAGGGATATGGACATCAAAATAGTCAATGTTGGGTAAAGAAATTGCTATCAAGAGATTATTATGACGAGATAGTAGCTTTAACTCAATTTAACGGCATTCAATACAAGCGTGTCCAATCTAAGCCAATTAAGAAGCCGAAAGTGGCTAAAAAAGTAGCTGATGATAAACCGAAAGGAAAAAAAGTATTTATACCAATATTTAACGACTAGGAAAGGAAGTTTAAAATAGTGGCAAAATTATTTACTAAAGCAGAAATTGATAGAAGAAAAAAATTAGCTAAAGCTTTGGCTGAAGCTAATGGAGAGGATATTGATGATGTAACGGCTGAATTTTATCAGGAGTACATAGATAAACATTATGACGTGATTGTTAAAGGTCTTGACCAGTTAGGCAAACAACGACAATCAACTCATCATCAATCACATCGAGGTTAAGGAGGACAATTATGGGACTAGAAACAAGACTCATTACAGCATTTGCAACGTTATTAGTATTTGGTCAGACAATTTTTGGGGGATATGCTAGTTTACAAATATTAAGTGCAATGTTTTCTATTTCAAGAAAAAATGCTCAAAAGAAAACAGAAGGAATTGATCATTTAGGTTGGGTAGCTGCTTGTATTATAGGAGTAGCATTAATCCAACTGATCGTTTCTTGGTTAAAAGCTATTTAGGAGGAACTTGGTATGTATGTTGTATTTGAGGTCTCTAAACAGTTTAAGACGATTGTTTCTTCTCGTAGAAAGAAATATCTATTATCTGAAGCAAATAACATTTTAAGTCGATTAGATCAATATGCAGAAGAAAATCAAATAAGAGAATCAGTGAAAGTTACTATTTTAAGTAATAAAACTGTTGTATTTGCAGATGAGTATCCTTTGGGCGTTAAGAAAGCACGTAACCTGTTAGTCATGGTAAAAGAGACCTTTCGTACAACATTTCAAGACGCTCCAGAGGAAAAGAAAGTTGAACTGTTTAAACAAATTCAAGAGGCTATGTTAGAAAAAGAATCCATATCTAAAGAGCCTATAGTTAATAATATGGAAGTTCCTGAAGAAAAAATAAAAGCAGTTAAACCTAAAAAGGGTAAGAAAAAACTACCTAGCTTTAGATTTTCATTATCTAAGAAACAAGTCCGAATACTAGTTGGACTTGTTTTATTTTGTTTAGTTAGTGCAGGGGCAATTGTTTTTGCGACAACCTATGTTTCAGAAAAAAATGAGGTGATAGAAGTGCCTAAAAAAACATATGATGATTATTTTAAGGAAGGAAAGTATAAAGAAGCACTCTCTATTAATAATCAAACTAAAAAAAGAGAACAAGTCGTTGAAAAATTGGTTAAAGAACAAGACTTTAAACAATTAGATGAAATCAATCAGCTATATCCAACGGTCTTAGGTTCGTTTGAATCTGCATTTTATCATCAAGACTGGGAGAGTGTAGTTGCTATTCCTTTAGATTCTTTATCTGAAGATAGAAAAGTCATGTTAAGTCATGCCTATGTGCAATTGGATCAGCTAGAGGAAGCAGAAACACTTAACGAGCTAATAAAGAGTGATGTGATTGCTAAAGAAATTTCAATTGGATACTTTGAACGTGGTATGAATGCACTTAGAAATAAAGATGTAAAAAAAGCAGAGGAAATTCAAAAGAAGATAAACAATGACCTTTTAGCTGATTACATAACAGAAACTAAAGCATATATTAAGTTGTTAGATTCTTATCGTGAAAAAAAAGAAACGGCTAAAGTAGAACAGTGGGAAAAAATCATTAAAAATTTAGGGAAAGAGTAGGTAAAAAGTATGTCTGAAGAAGAAAAACAACAGCCTGTTCTATCATCAACTAAAAGAAAAATTGCGAAAATTGGTGGTAGCGTAGTAGGTTTGTTTCTGATTAGTACGATGATACTAACTAGTTGTAGTAAACCAAAATCAACTGTTGAAACAGATACTAATCAGCTAAAGGTTGAAACTAAAAAGAAGAAATCAACTAAAAAAGATGATTCCGTAGTGTTACCAGGTAAAAAAGAAAAAAGTGCAGCTGATGATAAAGATAAAACCAAAAGAGATTTTTCAGTTAAGCAAGATATTGGAGAATCAGTTTTATCAAAATATCAAATACAACCAATACAAGAAGGTTCAAAGAAAAACAATTCATCTAATTTATTATTAGCTATGGCTGAACAAACAGAATTAGATAAGCAACCTATTGTTAAACCAATGGTTAATAAGCCAAGTGTTGTGGAAGTTGAAAAACCAGTTGTTGAACCACCAGTTATTGATGAAGGGGGAGATAATAATGGTCATGTTAAACCTCCAGTAGTAGAAGTTGTTAGCTATCCAACCATTGAAACTGTTTCTAATAGTGAAATTGTTATTGTAAAAGGCGAGCTTTTTAACTTGGATAATTATTACCAAGTAAGAGATTCAATTGATTCTAACCCACTTGTTATCGTAAAAGGTGAAGTTAATCCTGATAAAGAAGGACATTATTACCTTACTATCACTGCGATTAATCAATTTGGAAATCAAGCTAAAGAAACACTTCATTTCTATGTTAACAGTCCTGCTGTTTTTGAGACAGTTAAGGATACAACTGATATCATGATTGAATCGGCTGAATTTGATCCTATTGCTTACATTAAAGCAACTCATCAATTAGACGGTGATATTACGAAACAAGTCACTGTTATTGATAATGAGGTCAAAATCAATGAATTAGGAACATATGAAGTTTCTTATAAGGTTGTAGATAGTAAAGGAACGCCTTCTTTTTATTCTCAAGACTTTACAGTAACTAATCATGCTCCAGTTATTCATGGTGCAAAAGATTTAAAATTTGATGTTGGTACTGAATTGACAAAAGAATCGCTATTACAAGGAATTTATGCAACAGATAGAGAAGATGATTACTTAAACCGTCCTTTAGCTGTTGTAGTTGACGATGAACAACTACAGAATATTGACACAACTAAACCAGGAGATTATCACCTAACTTATCAAGTAACAGACTCTCATGGTTTAAAAACAACTAAATCAATTAAAGTTACCATTCAAGAAAAAGAAGTGGTTGAGCCAATTGAACCAGTAGAACCAACTGTTTCTGAAGAACCTAAAGAACCTGGAACAGAAGTTGAGTCTGAAGTTCTGTATAAGAGAGGAAATGTTGTTGTGACAAGTTCTGTTCAAGAAAAATCAGTGTCAGAATTACCTTATGAAGTTAAAATAAATAGTTTCTTATGACATTTGATAAGGTGAAAAATATAGTCAAAGACAGTACCAGGTAAAAAGGTGCTGTCTTTTTTTTGAAGTAAAAGTATGAGTTACATTACTAAAATAAGAGAACACATGCCAACAAGATAGTTTAAATAGTTGGAAAGATATAGTTTTTTATCAATGTTCTAATTCAACATGTAGAGGGTGAAAAGCTTGAATAAGCAATACAAACAATGGAAGAAGATACTAGCTGATAAACGCTTATTAACGGTTCAAGGAATTATGATGTTCTTTGTTGGTTCAATAGTTCTAACTATTATTATGAATCTTTTGATTAATTTAATCAGTCAAATAAGCCTGTATTTCAAAACTTTTAAAGAAACAGGACAGGTTGATTCAACCTACTTTCAAGTGAACAAGATTATAAACGGTCTTTTAGGTTCTCCTTTTGAGTGGAAAAAAGAGATTTTATACGTATGGTTAGCCTTAATTTTTTATTTATTGATTATGGTTATAAAAAGAATTTACAAACAACGTATAGCTTTTAGAGATATTAATACCTATTCTCAAGGAGATCAACGATTAACAACTAAAAAAGAAATTAAAGAACAATACCGAGCGGTTCCAATGGATGATAAAGAATACGAAGGGAAATGCGGTATGCCTGTGGCCGTCATTGACAATAAAATTTATATTGATGACGCTAATACGAATTCAAGTGATATCGGAGGGACTCAATCGGGTAAAACGCAATTAAAAACTTATCCTATGCTTGATTTACATATGAGAGCAAAAGACAAAGATTCTGGTGTAGTAATTGACGTTAAAGGGGATATGTTGAGACGGACAAAGGCAGAATTTGAACGATTTGGTTTTGAAGTAAAGTGTTTAAACTTGATTGAACCAGATAACGGTATTGGCTATAACCCGTTTCGAGAGGTCCAACGTGCATTTACAGAAAAAAGAATAGATGATGCAGCTCGATTAACTCACTCATTTTCTTATAATTTGTACCACTCATTAGAAGCTAAAGAGCCAGTATGGGAAAATACGGCAATGGCAACGTTTAATGGGTGTATTTTAGCTTTAGGTGAATTATTTATCAGACATAATCGTATACACTTATTGACGATGTACACCTTTATAAATATGTTGGTACAACTTAGTAAAGTTGATGAAGATGGAAATCTTGCATTAGATGAATTCTTTGATAGTTTACCAGATGATAGTATAGCCAAAATGCAGTATCTACCAGCAAGTATTGCAGAAGGTGCAACTAAATCATCTATTTTAATGAATGCGACTAGTCAACTTACTAAATTTGCGTTACCTGAAATTGCAAGGTTAACAAGTGGAGAAGGTTTTGATATTAGAGATATGGTAGATAAAAATAAAAAGCCTATTATGGTATTTATTTCATTACCTGATTGGGATATGTCAAACAGTCTTATTGTTACTAGCTTTTTAACTCAAATGAATCAAGTACTCGCAAGAGAAGCTACACTTTTTTCAAATAATAATAAATTAGACCGTCGAGTTATCCGTTATTTGGAGGAATTAGGAAATATTCCACCACTAGAAGGTCTTTCAAGAGAAATGAACGTTGGTTTAGAGCGTGGTATTATTACCAGGCTATTTTTACAATCAGAATCACAATTATCTGATAACTATGGTAAAGACAAGGCTAAAGCTATTTTAATTGCTTGTGGAAATCAAACACTAATATTATCAGATGATGAAGATGATAATACGAAATTTGAAAAGAAAATAGGGCATACAACGGAGATAGTCACGACAAGACACGGTTCTCCTGATAGTTTAGATAAATCATATGGAGAACAAGAAAATAAACGTTCTCTATTAAATGAAAATCAACTAAATAACTTAAAAGAGGGAGAAGTTATTCTAACTCGTTCTAAAAAAAGAAAAGATCTAAAAGGAAAAGATATAGATGGGTATCCTATTTTTGCGAATTTAAAAGAAGGTACGGCATTAGTCCATGCCTATAAATACTTATTTGATAGATTTAAAAATGATAAGAGTTTAAGTGAACTTGATTTAGGTGATGGCCACGGTGATATTGATTTGAAGAAATTTACTTTTTCATTTAAAACCGACATTATTTCTGATTTAGATGAGATTGAAGAAATGGAAGAAGATGATGATAACAGTGTAGCTGAAGAAATATATGAAGAGGAGGAACAAGTAAATATTATGTCAGAATTAGTAGAAAGTATTACGTATCAAAAAACATTATTAAAAGATGTTCTTTCATCTGATGGTTATGAATATGCGATTAAAATGGTAACTCAATTTTGTAGTGATGAAGAATTAAGGCATTTTAGGTCGTTTATTTATGTAGAGCAAGTGACACACTTCTTAAATGTACCTGAAAGAAATGTACTCAAAGCTAAAATAGGTCATCTTTTTGAAAGAAGTGATGACAATGATTAGTCAAATAACTTCTTTTTTTAGTTCTAATACATTAGTATTAGCAGCCCTTTCAGATAGTGACATTATCTCTATGCAAACTAAATTTCAAGAAGATCTCCATATTGTTAAATTTTGGTTTGCGGTCTTACGAGATATCGGTTGGTCTATTATTTATCAGCTATTAAAATTACTTGATGTTTTAGATTCTGGAGGTAAAGCTGTTAGTAATTTGATGGACTTTTTTAGAAGTAAAGAATTTGTAACCTTTATTGCAAAATATGAATTTGTGACCTGGGCATTAGCAGGACTCGGAATCTTGTTTCTTTTTTATAAGTTATCATCTACTAAAAAGAGAGAAGTCGATACCATTCTAAATAACACATTAATTGCTATCTCAATGATGATAGCTCTCCCTATGTTAATGGCTTATGGGGCTGACCTATTTAAGCTAGGACGTGATTTTGAAACGGCCACAACACCAACGTCCCTTACAATTGCTCAAAACAATATTACTGATGTTTATAAAATAGACAAAGAGGGTTGGAGTAAACCTAACGTACCTGTTAATGATATTAAGAACAAAGATGATTTAAGGTACATAGACATGAGTGAAGTGGTTGATACTGGTGGGTGGTTCTTTGACAACTCTCCTTTATCTGATAAAGGGAAAGATGTACTATCCAAAAAAACGGTCAAAATTAATAATGAGAAAGTCTTAGCTAAGCTTGATTCTAAGTTTTTTGGAATGGACGAGGGATACTTTAGATATTCCTGGCACCCATTTATTATGACAACCGAAATACTTATTTTCCTATTTATAGCTTTGTTTTTTATGTTTAAATTTTCATATCTCGCCTTAAATCAAGCTATATTGCTTGGTTTTTTTAATGCGACAGCTTTTACTGACTTACATAGTGGGAAAAGAAATATGCTGATTTTAGATAAAATAAAAGCTATTTTTATTGTTGCCTATTTTATGTTCTTTATGCAGTCAGTATTAAATATCTACTTCCAATATATAAATGCCCAGGACTTAAATGCAGTCTGGAGTATTATTGCTAAATTAGGTGGAGCTTTTCTTTGTATGCAAGGGCCAGATTTCATTGAACAAATATTTGGTATTGAAGGTGGTTCTGGTAATATGGCTCAAACCTTTATGGCTATGAAACAAGGTGCTGACGGTATCGGTTCAATGGTTAGAGGTGCAGGAAATGCGGTTAAAGGTGCTGTGTCGGGAACGGCTAGTGCTATGGGAAATGTTGGTAAAGGTGGCTTATATGGAGGTTCAGCTATGAAAGGTATTTTTGATGGCCTAAGTGGTGGGAACAAGAAAGGAAACTCTCCACTAGGTGGCGGTAGTAAAGATAATGGTGGAACAGAAGATACACCACTAAATCCAACATCTTCTAATGATGAAAAAGATAATCCACTGTCAAATAAAGAAACAGGAGGTAAATCAGACGGTAATGGAATGACAAAACCTAGTACTGGTAATAATGAAGAACAGTCGCTTAATCCATTGAATAGTAAAGACGATTCTAGTTCTAATAAAGAGCAAAACGACTCTCAGTCAAAACCAATGTCAGAACAAGGTGGTCAGAATGACTCTCATAACCCACTATCTGAACCAGGGGGAGAAACAGGAGGTCATCAACCATTATCGGAACAAGACGGTCAGAGTGATAATCATCAGCCTCTATCATCTACTCAGAATGAAGGGAAAAATGAAAGTGGCAATCAACAACAGTCGCGTAAAGATGACACGGTTCAAGATGTTGTCAGACAAGGTATTAATAATAAAAGAACGCAAATAAATCAATCTAATACAATGAAAAAAGCGAACCGAATTTATGATGTCTCACGTAATACGGTAAAAGAAATGAAAGGGAGAGATAAGAAATGAATATGAGACGAGTTATAGAAGTTCCGCAAACCTTACACGTTAAAGCAGGGTATGGAAAAATTTCTTTTGTAGATGCTTTAATTAGTATTATTAGCATTCCAATTGGAATGCTATTTTCAATAGTGGTACACCCATATGTAAAATTTTTAATGGTTATTGGTTTTCCGCTAATCACTGCCTATTTATTTTTACCAAATAGGGATATTTGGGGTAAGAAAAATTATGAAGCTTACCTCATTATTCTATTCAGTGATAGCAATGTTTACACGGCATTATAAGGAGGAACATAATGAATTTTAATGCAATAGAAGTGAAAGAACAGCAAAATAAAAAACCTAGAAAGGTAAAAAAAGAGCTTAATAACATTACTAAAACCTATCCTATTGCTGGAGTAACTGATAAAGGTTATATCAAAATTAAATATCAAAAAGCTTACCTTTATTTATGTATCTTTGAAACAAAAAAATATGATCTCTTTTATTTAAGTGATTCAGAATATGATAAGGTATCTCAAAACTATTGGAATTTACACCGAAACTATCTTCATTGTTATAAAGAAGTTTATATGAAGTTTCCTGAGGAAAACAAGTTACAACAAGATTATTTTAGTTATAAAATACAGGAAAGTAATAACGAAGGGCATTTAGATGCTTTACAGTTTGAACTTGATAAGTTACAAAGAATTGAAAAAAATTATTCGAAAATGTCTAGCTATCCAATGATATTTGGGGAGACTGAACAAGAACTAGAGGACAACATTGAACTCATTACAAGACTTACTCAGAATGTTTTTAGCTTTGAACAAGTCTCATTAACGACTTCTATTAAGATTTTAAATCTAATGAATAATACGAGAGAGTCGTTACCCTCTTCTTATGAGTTAGCAGAGGAAGAGGATAGAGATTTAAGTTTTGTTAAAGCCACTCAACCGATTGGTGGTATCTCATTTAAAAATGAAGCTTTTAATCGTCATGGCGACAAATACAGTGCTTGTATTCAACTTGTTTCAAAGCCTACTAGATTTGCCAATTTTTGGATTAATGATTTATCAAGCATTGAGGATACCATTACGATTTTTGATTACGGTGTAGATGAGGGAAATGATTATGGCACGGTTACAAGTAATTCTATTGAGGAATTGCTTGTTAATCGTAGACGAGCTTCTAGTCAAGCTGAAAAAGACGACATTGATACTGAAATTGATTTACTTAGAAATTTACACATGGATATTTTAAGAAATGGGGAACAAGTAAAGAATGTGTTTATTCGTCTTTATGTATCAGCCACTACTCAAATTGAATTAGAGGAAAAAGTTCAACTTATATCTAAAAAATTAGAATTAAAAGGATTTACAGGCCGTGTAGGACTCAATGAGCAGAAAGATGAATATTTAGCTATGTTTCTTCCCTATCAGTATCAAACAAGCTTTAAATCGCAACGGAAAGGACTAGAATTTCCGTCTGAATTATTAGGAATAGGTGTAGGTTTTAACCAAACTTCTTTATGTGATCCTTGTGGTAGATATTTTGGAGTTACTCGCTCGGGTGGTCTTACATACTTTGATATGTGGCACAAAGATTCAATCAGAATGAGCTACAATATGTTTTTAGCAGGAACTATGGGAAGTGGTAAATCAACTATTTTAAAAGCCATTTTAGAAGATAACTGGTACAAAGGAAATTTAATTCGTGGCTTTGCCGTTAACAAAGAATTCGATAAGCTATTAGTTAAACGAAATGGCATAAAACTATCACTTGATGGAACAAATGGAAGTATTAATATCTTACAAGTTTATCCGTCAGTTACTAAGGAAGTTGATGGCCGAGAAGTCGTAGACGTCGAGCAATCTTTTGCTAGACATTTGTCTTTACTTAATGTGAAGCTAAGTTTATATAAGCCAGATTCAAGTGATGATATGTTGGAAACATTCAGTGTTGTTTGTCATGATTTTTACGTAGAAAAAGGCTTGTGGAAAAATGATAATGTAGATATTACTAACTTAGAACCTGAAGAATATCCATTGTTGGAAGAGCTACTAGAGTATGTTTATACTTTACGAAATAAGGAAAAAGATGAATTTTACTTAAATATTTATAATCGTATTTACAGTAGTTTGAATCACATGGTGACAACGTATCCAACTATTTTTAACCAACATTCTAGTTTGAGAAATACTGCAGAAGAGCAGCTAGTATTTTTTGATTTAGAGAATTTAATTGACATGGATGACAACGTTTTTGATGTTCAGTTCTTTAGTGGTTTAACGTTAATTAATAGTGACTTAATGGCGAATGGTCAAAGAGAAAAATATGCAAATGACAATAATTTAAAGCATTGGTTTGATATTAGAAGGTCAGTCGTTATCATTGATGAATGTCACAACACGCTCAATATTGATAAGCCAAAAGCAGTTAAAGCAGTAGCGAAATATATGTCTGAAGGCCGTAAATTTTTTATGGGAATTATTAACGCAACACAATTTGTTGAGCGTATGTTTCCTAATGTGTCAAACGTATCTGATCAATCAATTGCTAGAAGTGGTGACACTCTGAAAGAGTTAGTTGGTTTATCTCAATATAAGATTTTATTAAAGCAATCAGACACGTCTCTTTCTTATATTCAGAAAATCTTTGGAAAGACTTATACAGAAGAAGAACTTGAAATGATGCCATATTTTAGGACACATAAGGATACTGGTTCAGAGGGAATATTATCTATTTTAGGTCAAGAAAATCTGCATTTATCATTCCAATTTACAGAGGAAGAAATCGCTAGATATGATGGAGGGGCTTAATAATGAAAAATCAAAAAATTCTTTACGTGTTGATGATTTTGTTAATCTTGTCTTTGCTTGTCGCTCAACGTGCAGCTATTAAGCGTGGGCAAGACGTAGGAAATAATCAAGCAGCAATAGAGACAACTCAGACAGACAATTCAAATGATTCAGCAGAAATAACTATGAGTAGTACGGTACAAGAATATCAACATGAGAAAATTACACAAGAGCAAGTAGTACAAATAAGTGCGAATGCTTTTGTGTCTTTTTATTTTACAAATAAGGAAGAGGATAAGCCTTTACTAAAGGAATATACAACGAAAGATTTGTATGAAAAAATCATTAATGATAACGAAACAAAAGAAGAACAAACCATTGAATTAGTAAGCTTAAAAACTCTAACTAAAAATGAAAATACATATAAATTAGATTATCTCATAGAGGTAAAAAGTAAAGGAGAGGTAAAAGAAATAAAGGTTAATCTGCAATTAATTGAGGTTAATGATAAATGGGTTGTGAGTACTTATGAAGTGGCTTAAAAGAAGATTTTGGCTGTGGTTAGGTGGGGTTATAGCACCAGTTATTATGTGGGCTATTATCTTATTATCAGTCATATCAGTTGCGATGTCACTTAACAATCAAAACTCATCTGATATGGGCGGAGATATTGAAATTTCAGAGTTAGGTGAAAAAGATATACCAGCTCAGTACATTCCAATCTATAAAGAAGCAGGTAAAAAATACGATATAGCTTGGACATTAATTGCAGCATTTCATAAGGTAGAAACCAATTTTGGAACACATCCTAGTATGGTAAGTTCAGCTGGAGCATTAGGGCATTTTCAGTTTTTACCTGAGACTTGGCTAGGTTGGGGGTACGGAGCAAGTCCCCCTAAAAGTGTCTATGAAAATCCAGCCATGATT